>NZ_JBQEOE010000006.1:83846-172265 GCF_052045105.1 Lysobacter sp. 22409
ATGCGCCGCACGCATGAGCGAACGCGGCCTCAGAACGACAACGTCACGCCGGCCATCGGTCCCTTGAATCGCTGGTCCAGGCCGATGACGCCGTCGTTGCCTGCGCGCCGGGCGTCGATCTTGAACCAGTCGTAGCCGACGAAGGCGCCGATCGCCGGGGTGAAGCGGTATTCGACCAGGGCGTTGGCGCGGCTGATGTCGCCTTCGTAATCGCCGAAATCGCCCCAATCGGCGTCGAGGTACTGGCCCTGGACGACGAAGCGCCAGCGGTCGTTCGGCGACAGGGTCAGGCGCGTGCCGACCACCGGCGCATAGCCGTCTTCGCTGGAACTGGTGCGGTAGTTGTCGGCGCCGGCCTCGGCGCGCAGCTTGCCTTCGAGCTTGGCGTACTCCACGCCGATCTGCAGGCCCCAGCTCACCGTTTCGGTTTCGACCACGGCGTAGTCGTACATCACGCTGGCCAGTTCGAACTTGGCCTTGGCCTCGGCGAAACTGCCGGCCGGAATGGTGGTGTCGTCGTAGGAAATCGCCTCGCCGAGGGTGGCGCGTTTGCTCTTGTCGTAGCCGAAGTAGTTGAACAGCAGGCGGTTGCGCTCGCTGAAGCGGAACACGCCCTCGATGCGCGGCACGGTTTCGCGGCTGCCGAAATCGAAGTCCTGGCTGAATCGGTAGGGTTCGCCGCGGAAGGTGGTGCCGGCGCTGAGTTCGCCGCTGCCTTCGACCGACATGGCGCCCAAACGTACGGTGAAGCGATCGTCTTCGGCATGCGCGGATTGCGCGAACAAAGCGCTCGTCGCGGCCAACGCGAGCGTCAGTGGCAAAAGTTTCGGGTTCACGGGATCACTCCGTTGCGGGGGAAGCGCAGTACGGTTTGATGTACTGGCGGGTCCATGAATGCCGCGCAAGAAGTGCAGTGACGGTGAAAAAAAGCGGTGCCGACCGTTGCGGCAAAGTCGCAATGCCTCGAACGTGACCCTTGCCGCAAAAAGGCGAAGCCCCGGCGGGTCATGCCGGGGCTTCGGGGGAGCCCGCCGCTGCTTTGCCATTGACGAGGAGAGAGAGGCGGCGGGCGTTCACAGATACTGACCGGTGCTTTCGCGAAAGGTTCCGAACTTCGTCAAAGATTTCGATCAAGTCGCCAGGGCGCCCGGCGAGGCCGCGGCGCGGCGGCGTTCGATCCGCTTCCAGATCTTCTCGTGAAAGTGGAAGGCCACCGTGTTGCAGGCCGGTTCGACCAGGGCCAGCGCGCCGCCGACCCAGACGCTGCCGGTCATCAGGTAGCCCACGAGGAACGCGACCGAGAAATGCACGCAGGCAAAGCTGAGGGTCTTGCTCATGGGGATGGCCTAAATGAGAATTATTCTCAACAATACGCCTTTGCCTTCGGAAATCAAATCGACCTTTATGCTCGATACGATAGATCCCGGCTATCGATGCGGCCGCCCGCGGCGCGCGCTTTACCTGCCGGGTAATTCAACGGCCGCGCAGTGCGGGCCATAGTCGCGGCCATGAAGTTCTCCGCCGCCGCCATAGATGCCGTGTACTACCGGGCGCTGCGCACAGGTATGACCGACGCCGGTTGCCGCAACTGCGCCCGCGTTCTATACTTTTGCGGCTCTACCGGGCGCTTTGCGCCAACCCCATACCGACGAGTCCCGCGTGCACGATCCTTTGTCCGCAGGTCGCCGGTTGGCGTCGCGCGCGATTGCCTGGCAATTCGGCGCGATGGCGCTGGCTGCGCTGGCCTTCTACCCCTTCGGTGCGTCCCACGCATTGGCGGCGGCGGTCGGCGGCGGCGCGACGGTCGCTGGCAGCCTCGTGGCCGCCAGGATGGCATTGGGGGGAGGCGTGCAGCCGGCCGGGATGGTAGTGGGTCGGTTGTTGGCCGGAGTCATATTCAAATGGGTGGTGGTACTGGCGGTGCTCGGGCTCGGAATGGCCTGGTGGCGTCTACCTCCGCTTCCAATGCTGGTGGGGCTGCTGGCGGCGACGCTGGCCTTCGTACTGGCCAATCTTTTGAAACGATAAGGTGTCTTTCGTGAGTGAACAGACCGGTTCGGGCGGCCTGAACGAATACATCAAGCACCATTTGACCCACAACACCAGTGAGGTCTTTGGCAGTGAAGCGATGTCGAAGTTCAATTTCGACTCGTGGATCGTCGCTTTGGTGCTCGGCCTGCTCTTCATCCTGTGGTTCGGTCTGGCGGCACGCAAGGCCACCGCGGGCGTCCCGAGCAAGGGCCAGGCTTTCGTCGAGATCATTCTCGAATTCATCGACGGCCAGGTGAAGGACACCTTCCACGGCGACCGCCGTTCGGTGACCCCGCTGGCGCTGACCATCTTCATGTGGGTCGTGTTCATGAACACGATGGACCTGCTGCCGCTCGACC
This sequence comes from Lysobacter sp. 22409, assembly GCF_052045105.1. NCBI lineage: Bacteria > Pseudomonadati > Pseudomonadota > Gammaproteobacteria > Lysobacterales > Lysobacteraceae > Lysobacter > Lysobacter sp. 22409. Next base: position 86,237 of record NZ_JBQEOE010000006.1, read on the forward strand.
TGTTCGGCTGGCTGGTCCACGTCACCGCCGGTCCGGAAGCGGCGCACCACACGTATTTCCGCGCCGTTCCGACCGCCGACCTCAACACCACGTTCGCGATCTCGGCCTCGGTGTTCTTCATCCTGATCGGCCACGCGGTTTCGGCCAAGGGCGTCGGCGGCTTCGGCAAGGAACTGGTCACCGCGCCGTTCCACGCGCACGGCCCGATGAAGCTCGTGCTGGTGCCGGTCAACCTCGTCATGAACATCATCGAGTGGCTGGTCAAGCCGGTTTCGCTCGCGATGCGACTGTTCGGCAACATGTACGGCGGCGAGCTGGTGTTCATGCTCATCGCCGGTCTGATGGGAAGCATCTACACGTTCGTGCCCGGCGTGATCGCCAACGCGGCCTGGGCGATCTTCCACATCCTGATCATCCTGTTGCAGGCCTTCATCTTCATGATCCTCACGGTCGTCTATATCGCCGGCGCCCGCGAAAGTCATTGATCCATCGCTCGACGCGCACCACCCCTCATTCGTTTTCCCTTCACCGTTTAGCACTACCTCTACCAGGAGAAGCACCATGGAGTTCATCGCCAACGTTCAGGGTCTGACCGCCATCGCGATCGGCATCATCATCGGCCTCGGCGCGCTCGGCGCTTGCCTGGGCATCGCGATCATGGGTTCGAAGTTCCTCGAATCCGCCGCGCGTCAGCCGGAGCTGGTCCCGATGCTGCAGGGCCGCATGTTCCTGCTGGCCGGCCTGATCGACGCCGCGTTCATCATCGGCCTCGCCGTTGCCCTGTTCTTCGCGTTCGCCAACCCGCTGATCGAAGCCGTCAAGCTCGCTGGCGCCGCTGGCTGATCAGGCAGAACCGTGCCCCGACCGGGGCACGATTCGGCAACCCGGGCCGGCGTTAGCCGGCCCAACGTAAGCAACGTCGAGGACCCGTCATGAATCCCAACATGACTTTCTTCGGTCAGATGCTCTCCTTCGCGATCCTCGTATGGTTCACGATGAAGTTCATTTGGCCGCCGCTGAACGCAGCGATCGAAGAGCGCCAGAAGAAAATCGCCGAAGGTCTTGCGGCTGCCGAACGCAGCCAGAAAGACCTTGCGCAGGCGCAGGAAAGCGTCGACGCGGCGCTGCGTGAAGCCCGTACCAAGGCCAACGAGATCATCGATCAGGCGCATCAGCGCGCCAATCAGATCATCGACCAGGCCAAGACCGACGCCGTCGTCGAAGGCACGCGCCTGAAAGCGCTGGCCGACGCCGAAATCGCCGCGGCCACCGATCGCGCTCGCGAGGATCTGCGCAAGCAGGTGTCCACGCTGGCCGTGAGCGGCGCCGAAAAGCTGCTCAAGCGCGAAATCGACGCCAACGCCCACAAGGCGCTGCTCGACGAGCTGGCCGCAGAAATCTGATCGGATAGCCCAACGCGATGAGCCAGAACCTTACCCTCGCACGTCCGTACGCCCGCGCCGCTTTTGCGGCCGCGAACGACGCCGGCCGCTCCGCCGAATGGTCCCAGGCGCTCGCCTTCGCGGCGCGCGTCGCCGGCGATCCGCAGGTGCAGGGGCTGCTCGGTCATCCGCAGCTGACCCTGGCCGACGCGGTCGGCCTGGTCGCGATCGACGGCGCGGACGAAGCCTTCCAGCGCTTTCTCGCGCTGTTGGCCGACAACCGCCGTCTGGCGCTGCTGCCGGAGATCTCCGGTCAGTTCGAGGAACTGCGCGCCGAAGCCGACCGCGTGGTCAAGGCCAAGGTCACCTCTGCCAGCGATCTGCCCGCGGCCGAACTCGAATCGATCACGGCCGCGCTGGTGAAGCGCTTCGGCCGCAAGGTCGAAGTCGAGACGGCCGTCGACGCGTCGCTGATCGGCGGCGCGGTGATCGATGCCGGCGACGTGGTGATCGATGGCTCGCTCAAGGGCAAGCTCGCGCGCCTGCAGACGGCGTTGGCCGGTTAAGCCGGGAATAGAGAATAGGGAATAGAGAATCGTCGAAGCAGTAGCTCTTCCGATTCCCGATTCCCCATTCCCGACTCCCGAACCAAAAGAAAGCACCCGCGCGTCGCCCCATCGCGATGCAGGACCAAGGAAACGACAATGGCAAGCACCCAGCTCAACCCGTCCGAAATCAGCGAACTGATCAAGACCCGCATCGAGAAGGTCAAGCTGGCCGCCGAAGCGCGCAATGAAGGCACGGTCACCTCGGTGTCCGACGGCATCGTGCGCATCCACGGCCTGGCCGACGTGATGCAGGGCGAAATGATCGAACTGCCGAACAACACCTTCGCCCTGGCGTTGAACCTGGAGCGCGACTCGGTCGGCGCCGTGGTGCTGGGCGATTACGAACACCTGCGCGAAGGCGACATCGCCAAGACCACCGCACGCATCCTGGAAGTGCCGGTCGGCCGCGAACTGCTCGGCCGCGTGGTCAACGCCCTCGGCGAGCCGATCGACGGCAAGGGCCCGATCGCCGCGACCATGACCGCTCCGGTGGAGCGCGTGGCCCCGGGCGTGATCTGGCGCAAGTCGGTCGACCAGCCGGTGCAGACCGGTTACAAGACCGTCGACGCGATGATCCCGATCGGCCGCGGCCAGCGCGAGCTCATCATCGGCGACCGCCAGACCGGCAAGACCGCCCTGGCGATCGACGCGATCATCAACCAGAAGGGCACCGGCATTAAGTGCGTGTACGTCGCGATCGGCCAGAAGGCCAGCTCGGTCGCCAACGTCGTGCGCAAGCTCGAAGAGAACGGCGCGCTCGCCCACACCATCGTGGTCGCCGCGACCGCGTCCGAATCGGCCGCGATGCAGTACATCAGCGCCTACTCGGGCTGCACCATGGGCGAGTACTTCCTCGACCGCGGCGAAGACGCGCTGATCGTGTACGACGATCTGTCCAAGCAGGCCGTGGCCTACCGCCAGATCTCGCTGCTGCTCAAGCGCCCGCCGGGCCGCGAAGCCTATCCGGGCGACGTGTTCTACCTGCACAGCCGCCTGCTCGAGCGCGCCGCGCGCGTGTCGACCGACTACGTCGAGAAGTTCACCAACGGCGAAGTGAAGGGCAAGACCGGTTCGCTGACCGCGCTGCCGATCATCGAAACCCAGGCTGGCGACGTTTCGGCGTTCGTTCCGACCAACGTGATCTCGATCACCGACGGCCAGATCTTCCTGGAAACCGACCTGTTCAACGCCGGCATCCGCCCGGCCGTGAACGCCGGTATCTCGGTGTCGCGCGTCGGCGGCGCGGCCCAGACCAAGATCGTCAAGAAGCTGTCCGGCGGCATCCGTATCGCCCTGGCCCAGTACCGCGAGCTGGCTGCGTTCGCGCAGTTCGCTTCCGACCTCGACGAAGCTACCCGCAAGCAGCTCGAGCGCGGTCAGCGCGTCACCGAGCTGATGAAGCAGAAGCAGTACGCGCCGATGTCGATCGCCCTGCAGTCGCTGTCGATCTACGCGGTCGACAAGGGCCACATGGACGACGTGCCGGTGACCAAGATCGGTGCGTTCGAAGAGGCGCTGCACGCGCACTTCACCAACACCGCCGGCGAGCTGGTCAAGAAGATCAACGACAGCGGCGACTGGAACGACGAAATCGAAGGCGCCTTCAAGAAGGGCATCGAAGAGTTCAAGCGGACCGGGACCTGGTGAGTAAGGCCGGGGTTCGCGATTAGGGATTCGGGATTCGGCGCAGCCGATCCCGATCCCCGTTTCAGCGAATCCCGAACCCCGAACCCCCAATCCCACGAGCGGAGCGAGCAATGGCCGGCGGCAGAGAAATCAAAACCAAGATCAAGAGCGTGCAGAACACCCGCAAGGTGACGCGCGCGCTCGAAATGGTCTCGGCTTCCAAGATCCGCAAGGCGCAGGATCGGATGAAGACCTCGCGCCCGTACGCGCGCGTGATCAAGCAAGTGATCGGTCACCTGGCTCAGGCCAACACCGATTACAAGCATCCGTACATGGTCGAGCGCAAGGATCCCAAGCGCGTCGGCTATGTGATCGTGTCGTCCGACCGCGGCCTGGCCGGCGGCCTCAACAACAACCTGTTCCGCAAGCTGCTCGGCGAAATCCGCAAGTGGCAGGAGCAGGGCGTCGAGGTCGACGTGGTCACCATCGGCCAGAAGGCGTCGGTGTTCTTCCGCCGCATCAAGGTCAACATGCTCGCTTCGGTCACCCACCTGGGCGACAAGCCGCATCTGGAGCAGCTGGTCGGCGTGATCAAGGTCATGCTCGACGCCTACAGCGCCGGCAACATCGATCGCGTGTTCCTGAGCTACAACGACTTCGTCAACACGATGACCCAGCGCGCGGCGTTCGATCAGCTGCTGCCGCTGCCGGCGCCGGAAACGCAGGTCGCCAAGCACGACTGGGACTACATCTACGAACCCGATGCGCAGACCGTGCTCGATCACGTGCTGACGCGCTACATCGAGTCGCTGGTGTACCAGGCGGTGCTGGAGAACGTGGCTTCCGAACATGCCGCGCGCATGGTCGCGATGAAGTCGGCGAGCGACAACGCCAGCAAGCTGATCGGCACCCTGAACCTGGTCTACAACAAGGCCCGTCAGGCGGCGATCACCCAGGAAATCTCCGAAATCGTCGGCGGCGCCGCGGCGGTCTAAACCATCCGGTGGGCGCGGCCTAGGCCAGCGACCACGAGCAGCATTTGAAAGTTACTGAGGAATCAAAGATGAGCAGCAGCCAGGGCAAGATCGTTCAGATCATCGGTGCGGTCGTCGACGTCGAGTTCGCACGCGAATCGGTGCCGCGCGTGTACGACGCGCTGAAGGTCGAGAACACCGCCATCACGCTCGAAGTGCAGCAGCAGCTCGGCGACGGCATCGTGCGCGCGATCGCGCTCGGTTCCACCGACGGCCTCAAGCGCAACCTGATCGCCATCAACACCGGCAAGGGCGTTTCGGTGCCGGTCGGCGTGGGCACCCTGGGCCGCATCATGAACGTGCTCGGCGAGCCGATCGACGAAGCCGGTCCGGTCGAAGCCACCGAGCATTGGGAAATCCACCGCGCGGCTCCCGATTACGCCGACCAGTCCTCGGGCAACGAGCTGCTGGAAACCGGCATCAAGGTCATCGACCTGATGTGCCCGTTCGCCAAGGGCGGCAAGGTCGGCCTGTTCGGCGGCGCCGGCGTGGGCAAGACGGTCAACATGCTCGAGCTGATCAACAACATCGCCACCGAGCACTCGGGTCTGTCGGTGTTCGCAGGCGTCGGCGAGCGTACCCGCGAAGGCAACGACTTCTACCACGAGATGGCCGAAGCCGGCGTCATCCAGCTCGAGAGCCTGAAGGACTCGAAGGTCGCGATGGTGTACGGCCAGATGAACGAGCCGCCGGGCAACCGTCTGCGCGTCGCCCTGACCGGCCTGACCATGGCCGAGTACTTCCGCGACGAGAAGGACGAGAACGGCAAGGGCCGCGACGTCCTGTTCTTCGTCGACAACATCTATCGCTATACGCTGGCCGGTACCGAAGTGTCGGCGCTGCTCGGCCGTATGCCGTCGGCGGTGGGTTACCAGCCGACCCTGGCCGAGGAAATGGGCGTCCTGCAGGAGCGCATCACCTCGACCAAGACCGGTTCGATCACCTCGATCCAGGCCGTGTACGTGCCCGCGGACGACCTGACCGACCCGTCGCCGGCCACCACCTTCGCCCACCTCGACGCCACCGTCGTGTTGAGCCGTAACATCGCATCCCTGGGTATCTACCCGGCGGTCGATCCGCTCGACTCGACCTCGCGTCAGCTCGACCCGAACGTGATCGGCGCCGAGCACTACGACACCGCGCGCCGCGTCCAGGCCACCTTGCAGAAGTACAAGGAGCTCAAGGACATCATCGCGATCCTCGGCATGGACGAGCTGTCGGAAGAAGACAAGCAGGCCGTGTCGCGCGCGCGCAAGATCGAGCGTTTCTTCTCGCAGCCCTTCCACGTCGCCGAAGTGTTCACCGGCGCGCCCGGCAAGTACGTGTCGCTGAAGGACACGATCCGCGGCTTCAAGGGCATCGTCGAAGGCGAGTACGACCACCTGCCGGAGCAGGCGTTCTACATGGTCGGCGGCATCGAGGAAGCGGTCGAGAAGGCCAAGAAGATGGGCGTGGGCTGAGACGCCCTCCGGGCGTCTCGGGATTAGGGATTAGAGATTAGGGATTCGTAAGGCGGTACGAGGCGGTTGGCCAGGTTTTGCCAATCCCGAATCCCGAATATCGAATCCCATCGAGCGAAGCGAGAAAGACTATGGCCACTACGTTCCGTTGCGACATCGTCAGCGCCGAGGAAGAGATCTTCCACGGCGAGGCGACGCTGCTCGTCGCCACCGGCGAGATCGGCGAACTCGGTATCGCACCGCGCCACGCGCCGCTGATCACGCGCCTGAAGCCGGGCAAGGTCGTGGTGACCCTGCCGAACGGCGAGCAGCTGGATTTCGCGGTCTCCGGCGGCATCCTGGAAGTGCAGCCGCAGGTCGTGACCGTGCTGGCCGACACCGCGATCCGCGCCCAGGACATCGACGAAGCCGCCGTGCGCGCCGCCAAGGAAGAGGCCGAGCGCATGCTCGCCAACCGCGGCCCGCAGATGGACGTCGCCGAAGCGCAGGCCAAGCTCGCCGAGGCGATGGCGCAGCTGCAGGCGCTGGAGCGTCTGCGCAAGAACATCAAGCACTGAGTCTTGCTTCGCGATTGCGCAGCAGGTCATCGCTGCAGCGAGAACGCCGGCCTCGCGCCGGCGTTTTTCGTTTCGGGATCGAGTGGCGGCGATGTGCTTGGGTACTTTCGGACCGTCGTCCTGCGAAGGCGGTCTCTACTTCGGAGCCGAACATCCAGAGACTTCAGAGTCATGTCTGGGTGAAGCCCTGGATCCCCGCTTTCGCGGGGATGACGACGGGATAGAGATGTAGCGCGAGCACCTACCGTCATTCCCGCGAAGGCGGGAATCCAGAGACTTCAGAACTGTGCTGCGATGGAGCCCTGGATCCCCGCTTTCGCGGGGATGACGGTAGGAGACAGGCGCGGTTCGCCGCCTTCGCTGCGGCGCCGTTGAACTCAGCCGAGGTCTCTCAACGCCGGTCCGTCAGCGGCGGTTCTTCAGCTTCGGCCCCTCAGCGTCTGCCTCTCAACGCCTATACACCCAGTGGCGAGAGACCAGGAAGCCGACGCCGCCGAGAAACACTTCGATGACCGGCTTGGCGAGCCAGGTCCATTGCAGGCCGGCGTGGCTGTCCACCGTGCTGACCGCCCAGGTGCTGACGATGGTGGTGCCGATCCAGAGCATGACGAAGCGCCCGAACTGGCGCCGGCCGACCCGGGTGTCTTCGCTGGCGAAGGTGAAACGGCCGTTGAGCCAGAAGCCGATCAGGGCGCCGCTGATGCGGCCGGCCAGGTTCGCGGCTTCGACCGGCATGCCGAGGTGGCTGAGGCCGACCATGACGCCCCAGTCGATCAGGTACTGCAGCGCGCCGAAGATCAGGTAATTGCGGCTCTGGCGGGTCAGGCTCATGCGCCGGCCTCGGCCGCGAGGGCGGGGACGATCTCGGCGGGGGCGAGTTCGACGGAAGCGGGCGGGGCGGCGGTCATGCGCGCATTCTAGCCAAGCGACCCTGTACCATCGCGCCCATCACCAGCCGGCACGACGGGAGCGGCGGTTTGCGCAGCGCAGTACTCATCCCCTGCTACAACGAAGCCCGCACGGTGGCCAAGGTCGTCGCCGACTTCCGTCGCGTCCTGCCCGACGCCGAGGTCTGGGTGTTCGACAACGCCAGCACCGACGACACCGCGGCGATCGCGCGCGCCGCCGGCGCCCGGGTCCATCGCGTGCCTGCGAAGGGCAAGGGCAACGTGGTGCGGGCGATGTTCCGCGAGGTCGAGGCCGACGTCTATCTGATGGTCGACGGCGACGATACCTACCCGGCCGATCGCGCCGCGATGCTGATCGAGGACATCGTCGAGGGCCGCGCCGACATGGTCGTCGGCACGCGCCTGGAAAGCCACGACAGCGGTTCGTTCCGGCGCTTTCATGGCTTCGGCAATCGCCTGGTGCGCTGGAGCATCGGCCGTCTGTTCGGACAGCCGGTGCGCGACGTGCTGTCGGGCTATCGCGCCTTCTCGCGCCGTTTCGTCAAATCGATGCCGGTGCTGTCGCGCGGTTTCGAGATCGAGACCGAGATGACGGTGTTCGCGATGGCCCACGCCTTCGTACTCAGCGAACGCACCGTGCCCTACGGCGTGCGCCCGGAAGGCAGCGAGTCCAAGCTCAATACCTTCCGCGACGGCTTCCGCGTGATGCGCACGATCGGTTTCCTGTTCAAGGATCTGCGGCCGCTGCTGTTCTTCGGCGTCGCCGCCTTGATCGCGGGGTTGGCGAGCCTGGGCTTCGGCGCCTTCGTCGTCCACGAATACACCCTCAGCGGCGCGGTCACTCATCCCTCGACCGCGGTGCTCGCCGCGGCCCTGGCCCTGACCGCGTTCATCCTGCTCGCGACCGGGCTGATCCTCGACACCGTCAACCGGCGCTCGAACGAGATCCTGCGCCTGATCACCGACCAGGTGGTGCGCTACAGATCGGAGTGAACGGCGTCCGCGCGAGCGGGCACAGTTCGATCTCGGCCAGGCTGTCGGCGACGCGCCGGCAGGCGCCATCCACACGCAAGCCGTACAGGCTCATGCGTTCGGCCGCGACCGTGTCGACTTCGACCGGGCGCAACAGCCACAGCGGCCCGTCATGGCCGGCGATCCGGCTTTCCACGCGCGCCTGTAGCCGGGTGCATTGCTGTGGGTCCATGAAGTTGTTGCGTATCGCCAGCGCCGGCACGCCGCGCGGCAGGAACGCGACCGCATGCCCGATCGGCGTCTCGGTGCTGGTCACTACCAGGCTGTCGGGGGGCAACGCGGGAAACTCGACCGAGATCATCGGGCTGCGGAACGGGTCGCGTCCCCAACCCGGATGCTTGGTCGGTGCGATGACCAACAGCGCGCCGATCACCAGCGCGGTGCGCGACCAACGTCGCGCGAATGCGACCGAGATCACGCCGACGATGAGCACCGAGAACAACAGTTCGAGCGGATAGAGATAGCGATAGATGCTGTAGACGCCGAGCCAAAAGCAGTAGCCGACCAGAACGAAGGCCAGCAGCGGCCAGTACGGCGCGGCGGCTTCCCGTTGGTCGGAACCATCGGCAGCGACAGACGATGCGCTCGCCGCTGCGGCGCCGCGCTTGCCGCGCAGCCACAGCCAAGCCGCGAGTGCGCACAAGCCGAGCAGCAGGCGCGCATCGGCGAGTGAGGCTTCGGAGAAATCGTTGCTCTTGCGCAGCAGGCGCACCGGCACGTTCAGCGCATCGAGCGCGGTCTTCGGCAGGAAGCGCAGGTCGCGGCGCTCGCTGAACAGCGCATCGGGCGAATGGAACCAATGATTGAAATAGGGGAACAGCGGATTGCCGTGATGCTCCCACAGGTACCAACCCCACGGCCCCCAGCTCAGGGCCGCGCCGACCGCGCCGCCGATCGCCAGCGCGATCAGGCGCGCCGGCAGTTGCTTCAGCGGCCCCGCGCACAGTGCCATGGCGATGAAGCCCAGGCAGTACATCACGGCGGTGAGCTTGAGGCCGGCGGCGATGCCGGCCAGCAGGCCGACCGGCAGCCAGGTCGCCCAGGCGTCGCGGCGCCGGAACGAATCGACCGCCCACCACAAGGCCGCCAGCACGAAGGCGCCGACGATGTGATCGTTGAAGGTCGCCGCGGTGCCGGGATACACCGCCGCACCGGTGATCGCGACCAGGCCCGCCATCCAGGTGCGCAGCCGGCTGCGCTGCGCCGGCATCAGCGCGTCGAGCAGGCGCAGGCCGAACAGCAGGGCGATGAAGCTCGGCAGGGCCAGCCACAGCATGATCAGCCAGCCGCTGGCGCCGCCCCGAACCAACAGGGCGAAGGGCAGGTCGGCGATCGGGTTGTGCCAGGTCTGCATCTGTGCCGCGGCGATGTCGTAGCCCAGGCGTCCGTCGAGCCAGGCCAGCGGCGTGTACAAATGATAGTTACGCAGGTCCCAGTTTGCGTCCTGGCGTTGCACCAGCGCCGCGAGCAAGGTGAAGAACAGGGCGGCCAGGGCGGTCGGTCGCCAGGAAACGCGCTCAGCGGGCATGCAGAATCCTCGTCAAGGCAGTTGCTAAGATTCGGCCCGGACGCGGAGTGCGCGTCGAGGAACCCGAAATCCATGGCTCACGATTCGATGAATCAATTGCATATCGTCATCCTCGCCGCGGGCGAGGGCAAGCGGATGAAGTCGGCCACCGCCAAGGTGCTGCAGAAGATCGCCGGCCGGCCGATGCTGGCGCACGTGATCGAGACCGCGCGGGCGCTGCGTCCGGCCGGCATCCACGTGGTCTACGGCCATGGCGGCGAACAGGTGCGTGCGGCCTTCGAAGGCCAGGACGACCTGCATTGGGCCGAGCAGCAGCAGCGCCTCGGCACCGGTCATGCGGTGCAGCAGGCGATGCCCGGCGTGCCGCAGGATGCGCGAGTGCTGGTGCTGTACGGCGACGTCGCCCTGATCACCCCCGAGACCCTGCAGCGTCTGCTCGCCGCACCGGGCCGCATCTCGGTGCTGGTCGCCGATCTGGACGACCCGACCGGCTACGGCCGCATCGTCCGCGATCCCGAAGGCCGCGTCGGCCGCATCGTCGAACACAAGGACGCCGACGAGGAGCAGCGCGAGATCCGCACCGTCAACACCGGCATCCTCGTCGCCGACGGCGAGCCGCTGCGCCGCTGGCTCGACCGCCTCGGCAACGACAACGCGCAGGGCGAGTATTACCTGACCGACGTGTTCGCCGCGGCCGCGTCCGAATACAGCCCGGCCGAGATGGTGCATGTCGCCGACCCGATCGAAGTCGAAGGCGCCAACGACGCCTGGCAGCTCGCGCAACTCGAGCGCGCCTACCAGTGGCGCGCGGCGCGCGCGGTCTGCCTGCAGGGCGCGCGCCTGGCCGATCCCTCGCGTTTCGATCTGCGCGGCGAAGTCCGGGTGGGCCAGGACGTCGAGATCGACGTCGACGTGATCCTGGAGGGCAAGGTCGAACTGGGCGACGGCGTGCGCATCGGACCGTTCTGCCGGCTCAAGGACGTCAAGCTCGGCGCCGGCACCCTGGTGCGCGCGCATTGCGATCTCGACGGCGTGGTGGTGGAGGGCGCGGCCCAGATCGGTCCCTATGCGCGTTTGCGTCCGGGCACCGTGCTCGCCGACGGCGCTCACGTCGGCAACTTCGTCGAAACCAAGAACCTCACCTTGGGTGTCGGCAGCAAGGCCAATCACCTGACCTACCTCGGCGACGCGCTGATCGGCGCGGGCGTCAACGTCGGCGCGGGCACCATCACCTGCAACTACGACGGCGTCAACAAGTCGACCACCACGATCGAGGACGGTGCCTTCATCGGTTCCAATACGTCGCTGGTGGCGCCGGTCACCGTCGGCAAGGACGCGACGATCGCCGCCGGCTCGGTGATCACGCGCCTGGCGCCGCCGGGAGAACTGACCGTAGCGCGCGCGCGCCAGTCGACGGTGGAAGGCTGGAAGCGGCCGGTCAAGAAGAAGTAAGCGGTCGCAAACGCAGCGCGGCNCGATGCCGGCAATTGCGCGAAAGCGGGGTGCGGTGACTTCAGAGACCTGTTTGGATTAAGCCTTGGATCCCCGCCTGCGCGGGGATGACGGCAGGTGGATTTTGCGGCGGCTTTCCAAGCCGTCATCCCCGCGAAGGCGGGGATCCAGAGACTTCAGCGCCATGTCACGCCGCTGCGGTATCGATCAGGGAACGTATTCCACCGACTCGGTGGCGCCGATCTGCGCCTTGGCGATTTCGGTGTAGTATTGCGCGGCTGCGGTCCTGTCGAGGAACGCGTTCGGCGCCCAGATCATCACGCCCTGGTAGCCGCCGTTGGCGACGTTCTGGGCGATGGTGTGCGCCTGCGACGCCGAGCTGAACTCCGGCGAGATGCCGAGGAACAGGCTGGACTTGCTCATGCCGTAGCCGACGTACGGCGTCAGATAGCTGACGCTGCCGCCGTAGGTCATTTCATAGCCTTCGGTCAGCTGGTTGGCGGCGTTGTTGGGCGAGCGGAAGTACTGCGAGTCGGACCACAGCGCCTTGCTCAGGGTCTTGCCGGAAAAGTACGGGTTGCTGCGGATCGCCTTGAGCACCGAATAGAACGAGCTCGCGCTGCCCGAGCAACTGGAGTATTCGTCGTCGACGTTGATGCCGTCGAGGCCGTACTTCACCACGTCGGTCACCATCGCGTTGCCGAGGCGGGTCGCAGTCTTGGCGGTCATGTTGCACGACCAGCCCGCGTTCTGATGGTTGCCCAGATAAGAGATCTGGACCTTGATCCCGGCGTCCTGCAATTGGCGGACGGCGTCGATATTGTCCTTCAGGATCGCGCTCATCTCCGTGTTGTAGTACAGCACGGGCGTGTTGGGCGTGCTGCCGTTGATGTTGGCGGCGAACAACACGAGATCGGAGAAGAACGGCTGGCCGGTACTCTTGACCCGGTAGTGACCGACGTCCTTCACGTCCTGCGGCGATGGATTGTTCAAAAATACGACGTTGCGCGCGCAAGCTCCGAAGCTTGCGAGAAATGCGATTAGACCAGCAGCCAGAAGCGTAGATTTGCTAAGCATTGGCGAATCTCCTGTTCGGTTGTTTGGAATTTTCTTCGGTTTTTGCGGGCGCACGTGTCCTGCGTCGTTCGGGTTTCAGGCGCGTCCTGTCTAGAAACGAACGCGAGGGCCGCTCCCCTACATCGATCTTATGCGTCGGCTCGAACGCGAACCGTGAGCGAAGCGATATCGCGAACTTCCTCCGCCATGCGAGGCGTGCGCGAGAATGCGATTGCCGAGGGTCGGGATGAACGCCCAGCCGGCGTCGATCGCGTCGATGCGGCTTCGGTCGATGTTCGCGACATGATCGTCGAAGCCGCGATGACTGCGGTCACGATCTTCGGTTGCGCCGCTTCGATGAAGCAGGTGCGCGGCGAAGCCGACGGCGGCAGCGATGTGGATTGCGAAGCGGCAGGGTCGATCCGCAACAGGGTCGGTTGCGTGCCTGGACGGAGTGCGATTGCAGACTCCGGCCGCAAGACTGCCTTCGGCCGATATCGCCGCTACCCGCGGCTCAAGAATCGGGCAACACCATCGACACGCACAAGCCGCCGCCTTCGCGATTGAGCAGGGCGATGCGGCCGCCGTGCGCCTCGGCGATCTCGCGCGCCAGGGCCAGGCCCAGGCCGGTGCCGTTGCGCTTGGTCGAGTAGAACGGCAACAAGGCGTTGGACAGCACGGCGTCGTTCATGCCGCTGCCGCGGTCGAGCACGTCGATGCGCCAGGCATCCTGCACACGGCGCAGTTGCAGGCGTACTTCCTCGGGCTTGGAGCCGGATTCGTGGGCGTTCTTGAGCAGGTTGATCAGGCTCTGTTCGAGTTGCGCGGCGTCGACCCGCGCGATCGCTTCGCCCTGCACGCCGTCGTAGGCGAAATCGACCTGGCTGCGCAGTTGCTCGACGAAGCGCGACCACTCGATCGGCTGCAGGCGCGGCGAGGGCAGCTTGGCGAAGCGCGCGTAGTCGCGGATGAAGCCTTCGAGATGGCGCGCGCGTTCTTCGATCGTGGTCAACGCGGTCGGCAGACGCTCGTATTGGCCGCGGCGCAATAGCTCGGCGCCGGAGTGGGCGAGCGAGGCGATCGGCGCCAGCGAGTTGTTGAGCTCGTGGCTGATCACCCGGATCACCTTCTTCCAGGTCTGCACTTCCTGGCGCCGCAGCTCGGCGGTGAGCTGACGCAGCAGCACGAGTTCGTGGGCGCGGCCGTTGAGACGGAAGATGCGGCGCGAGAGGTGATAGATCTCTTCGTTCTCGATATCCCCGACCGAGAACATGCCGTCGCCGCCGCGCTCGAAGGCTTCCTGCATCGGCGTGGGCGCGCGCGACAACAGGTCGGCGAAACTCTGGCCCTCCAGGCGCCGGCCTTCGCCGAGCATTTTGCGCGCGGCGAGATTGCCGTGGACGATGCGCCGGGTCGGGTCGACCAGCATCATCGCCACCGGGGTGTTCTGGATCATGGTGTCGAGCAGCAGCTCGCGTTGCACCAGGCTCAGGCGTTGTTCGCGCAAGGCATCGCCGAGGCGATTGTGGCTGGCGACCAGGTCGCCGAGATCGCCCTGGCCGGTCCAGTTGAAGCTGATCGAATAGTCGCCGTCGCGATAGCTGGCGACCGAGCCGGCGAGGGCGCGGAACAACGAGTTCATCGGCGCGAAGGCACGATGGACGTGATAGATCAGCAGCGGCGCCAGCACCGCCACCACGATGGCGAGGGCAAGCCAGCGATTGGCGAGGTAGTCCGACAGCCACAGGGTCAGCGCCGCGCCGCCTGCGAGGTAGGCCAGGGCAATGACGCTGAAGACCAGACTCAGGGGAGGGCGGCGCATGATCGGACCTCAGTCGCGCTTGATGCCGAGCCGTTCGAGGCGGCGGTACAAGGCCTGCCGCGACAGGCCGAGTTCGCCGGCGGCTTGTGCGAGCACGCCGCCCGCGCGTTCGAGCGCGGCCTCGATGGCGATGCGGTCGGGCTCTTCGCCGCCGTTGGCCGCACTCGGCGGCGGCGCGACCGGCAGGCCGAGGTCGGCCGCGCCGATGCTGTCGCTGCGCGCGAGCAGGGCGGCGCGCTGCAAGGTGTTGCGCAGTTCGCGTACGTTGCCGGGCCAGGCATGCGCGTACAACGCGCTCTCGGCCCCTTCGCTAAGGCGCTTGCCTTGGGCGAGCGCGTTGTCGCGCAGGAAATGCCGCGCCAACGGCAGCACGTCGTCGCGGCGTTCGGCCAGCGGCGGAATATCGATCTGGATGGTGTTGAGGCGGTAGTACAGGTCTTCGCGGAAGCGGCCGTCGCGGATCATCGTCGGCAGGTCGGCGTTGGTGGCGCTGATCACCCGTACCTTGACCTGGCGCTCGCGGTTCGAGCCGAGCCGTTCGAAGCGCCCGGTTTCGAGCACGCGCAACAACTTCATTTGCCCCGCCGGCGGCAGGTTGCCGATTTCGTCGAGGAACAAGGTGCCGCCGTCGGCCGCCTCGAATTTGCCTTCGCGCATCTTGTTGGCGCCGGTGTAGGCGCCGGCATCGGCGCCGAACAGCTCGGCTTCGATCAGTTCGGTCGGCAGCGCGCCGCAGTTCAGAGTCACGAAGGGGCCGGACTTGACCGAGGAATTGGCCTGGATGATCTCGGCGATCTTTTCCTTGCCGGCGCCGTTGGGGCCGGTGATGAGCACGGGCACGTCGGCGCGCGCGACCTGGCCGGCGAGCTCGATCACCCGCGCCAGTTGTTCGGAACCGAACACCACCCCGCGCAGGTCGTAGCGCGCTTCGAGATCGCGTTGCAGCTTGCGCCGCTGTTCGTGCAGGCGCGACACCTCGCGGGTGCTGGCGCCGAGTTCGAGCAGGTTCTCGACGCTGGCGAGCAGCTTCTGGTCGTCCCATGGCTTGGCCAGGTAATCGGCGGCGCCGGCCTTGGCCAGGTCGACGGCGATGTCCAGGTGCGTCCACGCGGTCAGCAGGATGATCGGCAGGTCCGGATGGCGCGCGCGGATCGCGCGGAACAGCGCCACGCCTTCCTCGCCCGAGGTGGTGTCGGCAGTGAAGTTCATGTCCTGCAGGACCAGGCCGATGTCCTCGCGGGTCAGCAGTTCCAGGCCCTCCTCCGGCGACTGAGCGGTGACCACGCGGATCTCGCGCAGGCCGAACAGCAGGTCGAGCGCGGTGCCGACCGCCGGGTTGTCGTCGATGACCAGGACCGTGCGCATCAGGAATCCGTGTGGTTCGGGAGCGGGCGCCGGATCGCGGCGACTCGTTGTCGACGCAGTATACGGCGCGGGCTCGGCGGTGCAGGTCGGGCCGGCGAGGAACGGCCGGCGGCGTCGATGTTCGGCATGCGCCGATCGCGACAGCCCTTGGAAACGCCAAGTCCGCGAGCCGCGGATCGCCCCGGCTCCTCTCGCATGGCCGCGAGAGGAGCGGGGCCGGCCGTCGTCCGTCTGGGACGGGGTTCGCTTGCAGATGTTTACCGCGCGATGCTTACTTCGCGACCTTGGCCGGCGCCGCATCGGCCGGCACCGAGGCGATCCAGCGATCGATCCGTGTTTCCAGTTCGCGTAACGGCAAGGCGCCGCCGCCGAGGATCTGGTCGTGGAAGGCGCGGACGTCGAAGCGCGCGCCGAGCTTGGATTCGGCGCGGGCGCGCAACTCGCGGATCTTCAACTGCCCCATCTTGTAGGCCAGGGCCTGGCCCGGCCAGGCGATGTAGCGATCGGCTTCGGCCTGGATGATCGGGTCTTCCATATCGGAGTGGTCGCGCATCCATTGCACCATCTGCTCGCGGCTCCAGCGCTGGTGATGCACACCGGTATCGAGCACGAGACGGTTGGCGCGGATCAGTTCCTGCGAGAGGCGGCCGAAGTCGCTGTACGGATCCTGGTAGAGGCCGACTTCCTTGCCGAGATCCTCCGAGTACAGCCCCCAGCCCTCGATGTAGGCGAGCTGGCCGGTCAGGGTGCGGAACTTCGGCAAGGCCGGCAGGCCACGCGCGACCGACAATTGCAGGTGATGACCGGGCACGCCTTCGTGGTAGGCGATGGCCTCGACCGTGGTCAGCAGGCGCTTGTCGGGCTCGCCGGTGTTGACCGTGATCAGACCGGGGCGCTTGCCGTCCGGCGTGCCGGGCATGTACTGCGCCGACGAGGCTTCTTTTTCGCGCCAGGTTTCCACCGCCTGCACCTGCACCGCGGTGGTCGGCAAGGTGCCGAACAGGTCGGGCAAGCGCTTTTCCATGGTCGCGATGTACTGGCGATACAACTCGAGAATCTGTTCGCGCGATTGGGCGTGGCGGGCAGGATCGGCCGCTATCGCCTTGCGCGCGGTCTTCAGATCGGCATAGCCCAGGCGCCGGGCGATCTCGGTTTGGGCGCGTTCGATGCGTTCGACTTCGCTCAGGCCGAGGCGATGGATCTGCTCGGGCGTCATCGACGAGGAGGTGAACTGTTCGATCGCATAGCGGTACAGGCCATCGCCGTTCGGCACCGACCAGATGCCGTATTGCTCGCGGCCTTGCGGCGCGTATTCCTTGGCGACGAACTCGGCGAGGCGGCGATAGGCCGGTCGTATTTGCTGGTCGACGACTTCGAGGATCTGCTTGCGCAGGCGCTCGCGTTCTGCCGCCGGCACGCTGTCGGGAAACTTCTTCAGCGACGCGGCGAATACGCTGTCCTCGCCGGCGACGTCGGCGATGCCGTTGCATTGCGCGGCGACCTTGTCGAGCAGGTAGCGCGGCTGCATCAGGCCGTCCTTGGCGCCCTGGCGGGCGACCTCGGTGACCTGGTCGAGGATGCGCGGAATCCCGCGCAGACGGACGAGGTAGTCGTCGTACTGCTGGGTGTCGTTGAACGGGAACGCCTTGACCATGATGGTCAGGAACAGATGGGTGCCGTTGAACTGGTCCAGCGGCATCTGGTTGGTCTTGAGCTCGTAGCCCTGGATGTCGTTTTCGAGCCAGCGCACCAGCAGACGGTGATTGAGCAGATCGCTGTCGGCGAAGCCGGTGCTGTCGACCGCCTGGAGGCGGGCGAGCAAGCGGCGGGTCGCTTCGTTGTGGCGCTTGGCGCCGGCGAGGGAGAAATCGCTCCAGGCCGCGTTGTAGCGATAGTCGCCGAAGAAACTGGCCTGCTCCGGCAACTCGCGCATCAGGCCTTCCCAGTGCTCGTCGACCAGGGCGTTGAACTGGCGCGTGCGTGCGGCGACGTCGTTGGCCGCGGCCGGCGCGACGGTCGCGGCCCGGGCGGTCGCGGTGTTGCTGGCGGCATGAGCGGCGGGCAGGCAGATCGCGCCGACGAGCGCGGCCGACAGCGCGGCGATACGGAACGCGGAGCGCGAGCGGCGATAGGGGTACGCAAGAGTCATGGTGGGCTCCGTGGTGGCGAATGACGTTGGGGCGGGAAGCGAAGTCCCGGTCCCGTCCGGTGCCCGGACGGGGTTGATATCTACAGATACGGCCAAGGGCGGATCGGTGGCACGGCCGAGCGATTTTATTTTCCTGGCGGTGCGAGCGATCAGGCCGATCGCGTCGCCAGCGCCGGCGGCACCATCGCCGCGCGCCGGGCCGGGCCGTACACCGCGAGTTGCCCGAGCAGCCACAGGCACAGCGCGCCTAGCGGCAGATAAAACCCGGGCAGGCGCGGCAGTTCGTAATAGCGCATCAGGGCCAGGTTGATCGCGAACGCCAGCGCCATGCCCAGGCCGATGCCGATGCTGGTCAGCAGGAAGTTCTCGGTCTGGAAATAGCGCAGGATCTGGCCGCGGGTGGCGCCGAGCGCGCGGCGCACGCCGATCTGCTTGGTCCGTTGCTGCACCCAGAAGCTGGCCAGGCCGACGATGCCTAGCGCGGTCACGATCAGCAGGGCGATGCAGACCGAAGCGAGCAGCCAGACCATCGAGCGGTCGGTCTGATGGAACTTGTCGCTCATGTTCTCCAGGGTGTCGTTGTCGATGTCGAGGATGCGCACCGGGCCGTTCTTGCCCAGCGCTTCGGCGGCGCTCTTGAGCACTTCCTGGCGCCGCGACGGATCGGTACGGATCAGGTAGATGCCGCTGTTGTAGTCCACCTGGATCGGGAAGATCACCGAGTAGTCGGCGCTGGCCGGGCCGAAATGCTCGGTCGGGCGCAGCAGGTGTTCGACCACGCCGACCACGTGGGTCGGCGAGTCGCCCCAACCGTAGAACACCTTGCCGATCGGGTCCTGGCCGGGGAACAGCGCGTCGGCCAGCGAGCGGGTGACGATCGCCGAAGCGATCGGATAGTCCGAACCCGGCTCGCGGATCTTGCGGTAACTGAGCACTTCGTCGGCGTTGAAATCGCGGCCGGCGACCAGTTTGAGCCCCATGGTCTTGAGAAACTGCTCGTCGCCGAGATAGGTCGTGGCGTTGGCCGTCGGCACCGGTTGCCCGCGCTTGAGCTCCAGCCCGGTGTTCCACGACGAACTGCCGTAGCGTACCTGGTTGGTCACGGTCGCTGCCTTGACCCCTGGCAGCGAGCGCAGCACGGCCAGGTCCGACTGGGTCAACGAATCGGCGCCGTTTTTCTCGTTGATGCCGCTGATCGAGAACCGGATCAGTTCGTTCTCGACCATGCCACTGGGGCGCTGCATGCGGGCGATGCGGTTTTCGATCAGGAACACCGCATTGCAGATGATCGCGCAGGTCAAGGCGACTTCGAACACGATCAGCGCGGCGGCGGTCTTGTGCCGGCGCAGGGTGGACAGGATGGGGCGGATATCCATGGCGAGCCTCGACGGAAGATGGATCACTGACTCTTGAGCTGGATGGCCGGCGTCACCTGGCAGGCGCGCCAGGCCGGCAACAACCCGGCGAGCACGCTGGCGACGACGGCCAAAAGGAAGGTGACGAGCAACATGGTCGGGTCGAGGCGGGCGAGGGCGGCATAGCTGACCGGCTGCTGGCGCACCGCCCACAGGCCCAGTTGCGCCAAGAGCAGGCCGAGCAGGCCGCCGGCCAGGCCGACGGTGCCGGCTTCGACCAGGCATTGGGCGAAGATCGCCGTGCGGGTCGCGCCAAGCGCGCGGCGTACGCCGATCTCGCTGGAGCGGCGCAAGAACTTGGCCAGCAGCAGGCCGACCGTGTTGAGCAGGCAGACCAGCAGGAAGCCGAAGGCGAGCCAGGTCTGCAGGCGCACGTCGGCGGGCACGACGCGTTTGAAATCCAGCCACTGCATCAGGTCGTCGAGCTTCGGCGCGGTCGGGCGCTCGAAGCGCCCGGCGCTGCGTTGCTGGGCGACGTAATTCTGCAGGTACTGGCGATAGGCGGCGGCTTTTTCCGGCGTGGCCAATTCGACCCAGTACTGCACCCAGGCGCACTTGGCGTTGATGCTGCGGTTGCCTTCCTCGTCGACGTTGTTGTCGCCCCAGCAATCGATGTTGCCTTGCGAGCTCATGCGCAGGTCGCGGCTGGTGGAGAACGGCAGGAACAACGCCTCGGGTTCGCCGAAGCCTCCCGGGCCGGACAGCTCGTAGAAGGTCGGCTGCGGATGCCAGTCGCCGATCACGCCGACGATGCGGAATTCGCTCTTGTCGATCCACAGCGATTTGCCGACGCTGTTGCCGCCGCCGAACAGTTTCTCGTTGAGGGTATTGCTGATCACGGCGACGCGGGCGCGGCGCGCATCGTCTTCGCCCGGCCACGGGCCGCCGTACTGGAACGGCACGCCGAACATGGCGAAGAAGTCGGCCGAGGTGTAGCGCGAGATCTGGCGGAACGGCGGCAGGCCGTCGCGGCGCGGCTCGATGGCGACGTCGCCTCCGCTCATCAGCGCCTGGCGGTCGCCGCGCTTCTCGCGCAGCAGCGCCTCGGCATCGAAGCGGGTCATGTCCTCGTGCGGCTCGTCGCCGGGCGTGTAGCCGGCCATCGGGCGCGGATCCATGCGCGGATGGAACAGGTGCTCGCTCCTGCCCGGCAGCGGATCGCCGGACAGCACGTAGAACACGGTCAGGGTGGTCATCGCCGCGCCGATGCCGAGCGCGATGGCGACCACCATCAGCGCGGTCAGCACCTTGTTGCGCTTGAAGCTGCGCAGGGCGAGCTGGACGTAGTAGCCGAACTGGCTGTTTCCGGTCATGGCGACGGTCTCAGGCGAGGGTGGCGTCGGCATCGACGGAGGCCGTCGGCATCGGGGCGCGGATCAGGCTCGGCTCGGCCTTGAGGTCGGTGGCCATGCCGTCGACGATGTGGACGTTGCGCTGGGCGCGTGCGGCGAGTTCGGGGTCGTGGGTCACCATGATGATGGTCGTGCCCTGGGCGTTGATCTCTTCCAGCAACTCCATCACCCCGCGCGCCATCTGCGAATCGAGGTTGCCGGTGGGTTCGTCGGCGAGCAGCAGGCGCGGCGTGCCGGCGAGCGCGCGGGCGATCGCCGCGCGCTGTTGCTGGCCGCCGGACAGTTCGGCCGGGTAGTGCTTCATGCGCGAGCCCAGGCCGACCTGGGTCAGGGCCTGCTCGATGCGCTGGCGGCGCTCGGCGGCCGGCATCCGCCGATAGCGCAGCGGCACGTCGCAGTTGTCGAACAGGTTGAGGTCGGGAATCAGGTTGAAGCTCTGGAAGATGAAGCCGATCTTCTGGTTGCGCAGGCGCGAACGCGCATCGTCGGACAGGCCGCGCACGTCCTCGCCGTCGAGCCGGTACTCGCCGCCGCTGAAGGTCTCCAGCAGGCCGGCGATGTTGAGGAAGGTGGTCTTGCCCGAGCCCGAGGGGCCGGTCACCGCGACGAATTCGCCGTCCCGTACGTGCAGGTCCAGCGAGCGCAGGGCGTGGGTTTCGACGAGTTCGGTGCGGTAGACCTTGGTGACCTGGCGCATGTCGAGCATGACGTGTTTCCTTTGGCGGTGGGCTTCAGCGGATCGCGAACATCGGCAGCGCGCACGCGGCCAGGTAACGATGGATGCGGATCGGGCGGCGCGGTGCGGCTTGGTTGGCGCTGCGCGCGTCGCCGGCATCGCGGGCCTGATCGAAATCGATCAGCTGATGCAGGCGCAGCGGCACGGCGTCGGTCAGCTCTTGCGAGCTCCACTGCGGGGCGAACGGGAAGTCGGTGGCGTGGTGTTGGGTTTGCATGATCATTCTCCACTGATGCGGACGGTTTCGGCGTTTTCGAACTGGTCGCTGCCGGAGACGACGACACGCTCGCCCGGTTGCAGACCTTCGAGGATTTCCACGGCGTTGAGGCTGCTTACGCCGGTACGGATGCTGCGGCGGGTGGCGACGCCGTTGGCGACGACATAGGCGCTGTTGCCGCCGGCCTGCTCCAGGAACGGGCCGCGCTCGACCATCAGCGCGTTGCGGCGGGTGTCCAGGACGATGCGCGCGCTCAGGCGCTGGCTCTGGCGCAGGCCCGGCGGCTGCTTGCCGGTGAAACGCAGGCGGCTGACGACTTCGCCGTTGACGACTTCGGGCGAAACCGCGGAGATCTGCGCCGCGAACGGTTGGCCGTTGCCGCTGGTGACCTGCGCCGGAATGCCGATCGCCAGGTCGCGGGCGAAACTTTCCGGCACCTTGATCTCGACTTCGAACACGCTCAGGTCGACCACGCTCAACACCGGATCGTTGATCGCGACGTTGGCGCGCTGGGCGACCTGGACCTGGCCGACCTGACCGTCGAACGGCGCGCGCAGGGTCAGCGCTTCGACCTGGCGTTGCGCCTCGACCGCGATCGCGCGTTGGCGATCGGCGAGCAAGCGCTTGTTGCGGGTGTCCAGCGCGGCGCTGCGGCCCTGCCGGCCGAGGTCGCCCTGGGCGTGGCTCAGGCCGATGTCGGACTTTTTCAGGTCGTCCTGGGCCTTGGCGACGTCGACCTTGGCCACCGCGCCGCCTTCGAAGGCGCGCTGATAGCGTTCCAGATCGCGCAGGGCGGCGACGCGGGCAATCTGCGCTTGGTCGAGTTCCTTGCGTGCGGTCGAACGCGCCAGTTCGGCGTCGAGCTCGGCGCGGCTGGCCTCGGCTTCCAGGCTGGCCAGGGTGGCCTGTTCCTGGGCGAGCTTGCTGCGCAGTTCCGGACTGTCGATCTCGGCCAGCACCTGGCCTTTGCGGACCACGTCGCCGGCGACCACCTTCAGGTCGACCGAACCGCCGGCGATCGCATACAGGATCGGGCTGTTGGCGGCGATCACCCGGCCGTCGGCGGCGATGTCGCGGACCAGTTCGCCGCGCTTGACCTCGGCGATGCGCAAACGCTCGGCGTCGACCGAACGGCCACCCGCGCTCCAGCCCGACAGCAGCCACGCGCCCGCGCCCAGAGCGAGCACGCCGGCGCCGGCGCCGAGCAGCCAGCGGCGACGGTGCCGACCCTGCACGGTGGCGGTGGCGACTCGGTGGTCCTGCGCAGAAGTGTCGCGGATGCTCATTTCGGTGGGACTCGGGCTTGGCGGTTTATCCATAACCCAAGCACAACGCGTGCCAACTGCAAGTTGTTGTTTTTTAAGGGCGGACACCGCCGTCCGGGTGTCCGTCCGGACGGACAATGCGTCCGCCGGACGTGTCCGCGACGGGGCGCGGATAGAATGCGGACATCCCCCAAGGAGTTGCCCCAGCATGTGCGGAATCGTAGGTGCGATCGCAGATCGTGACGTGGTACCGGTTTTGATCGATGGCTTGAAGCGACTGGAATACCGTGGCTATGACTCGGCCGGCATCGCCGTGTTCGACGGCGCCGACCTGCGCCGCGTGCGCCGGACCGGCCGCGTCGGCGAAATGGAAGCGGCCGCCCAGGCCGAAGGCTTCAACGCCTCGGTGGGCATCGGTCACACCCGTTGGGCGACCCACGGCGGCGTCACCGAAGCCAATGCGCATCCGCACATCAGCTTCGGCGAACTGGCCGTGGTCCATAACGGCATCATCGAAAACCACGACGAGCAGCGCGAGCGTTTGCGCGCGGCCGGCTACAGCTTCGAGTCGCAGACCGACACCGAAGTCATCGCCCATCTGATCCACTTCCACCAGTCGCAGGGGGGCGACTTGTTGGCGGCGGTGCAGAATGCGGTACGCGAGTTGGTCGGCGCCTATGCCATCGCCGTGGTCAGCAAGCGCGAACCCGATCGCATGATCGCCGCGCGCATGGGCTGCCCGCTGCTGATCGGCCTGGGCGAAGGCGAGAACTTCGTCGCCAGCGACGTCTCGGCGATCCTGCAGGCCACGCGCCGGGTGATCTTCCTGGAAGAAGGCGATACCGCCGACATTACCCGCGCCCAGGTGCGCGTGTTCGACGGCAACGGCGCGGCGATCGAGCGCGAGGTGCACGTTTCCGACGTGTCGCTGGCCTCGCTGGAACTCGGCCCGTACCGCCACTTCATGCAGAAGGAAATCCACGAACAGCCGCGCGCCATCGCCGACACCATCGAAGCGGTGATGGACGACGGCAAGTTCTCGCCGGAGTTGTTCGGCGCCCAGGCCGAGTCGGTGTTCGCCGGCGTCGAGGGCGTGCAGATTCTCGCCTGCGGCACCAGCTATTACGCCGGCATGACCGCGCGCTACTGGATCGAAGCCATCGCCGGCCTGCCGTGCCAGGTCGAGATCGCCAGCGAATACCGCTACCGCGCCGCGGTCGCCAATCCCAAGCAACTCATCGTGACGATTTCGCAGTCCGGCGAAACCCTCGACACGATGGAAGCGTTGAAGTACGCCAAGTCGCTCGGCCACGACAAGACCCTGTCGATCTGCAACGTGCCGGAAAGCGCGATCCCGCGTGCGAGCCAGCTGGTGTACTACACCCGCGCCGGCGCCGAGATCGGCGTGGCCTCGACCAAGGCCTTCACCACCCAGCTGGTGGCGCTGTTCATCCTCACCGCGACCCTGGCCAAGCAGCACGGCAAGCTCTCGGCCGAGCAGGAAGCCGAGTTCATCGATGCGCTGCGCCACCTGCCGGGCAGCATCCAACACGCGCTCAACCTGGAACCGCAGATCACCGCTTGGGCCGACCGCTTCGCGCCGAAGCAGCACGCGCTGTTCCTCGGTCGCGGCGTGCATTACCCGATCGCCCTGGAAGGCGCGCTCAAGCTCAAGGAAATCTCCTACATCCACGCCGAGGCCTATCCGGCCGGCGAGCTCAAGCACGGCCCGCTGGCGCTGGTCGATGCCGACATGCCGGTGGTGGTGATCGCGCCGAAGGACAGCCTGTTGGAGAAGGTGAAGTCCAACATCCAGGAAGTGCGCGCGCGCGGCGGCGAGATGTTCGTGTTCGCCGACCTCGACAGCCACTTCGGCGAATCCGAGGCGGTGCACGTGATCCGCACCCCGCGCCACGTCGGCGTGCTGTCGCCGGTCGTGCACGCGATTCCGGTGCAGTTGCTGGCCTACCACGCCGCCCTCGCGCGCGGCACCGACGTCGACAAGCCGCGCAACCTGGCCAAGGCGGTCACGGTCGAGTAAGCGCGTCGTCGTCGCGCAGCGCCCAGGCTCACTTGGGCGCTGCGTCTTCGGATGCCGGCCGGTCGCGCCGGCGGCGACATCGAGGGGTCGGCCGGGTCGTGTCGCGGCCTTCCTCCGCTACGTGCCCTGGACTGCCGGGGCGGACTATCCCGGGCTGCAGGAAGCTGCTGAAGTAGTAGCGCGTGGCGCAGCACCGGGACGGGCCGCGCGTCGCCGCTCGACGGCCATCGCCGGGCGATGCGAACCGTCAACCGAGCGCTGTCCCCGCCATCGGAGTCGAGACCGAGATGACCGATACCGAGATCCAGACCGAACAGATTGCGACTGCCGCGGCGACGTCTGCCGCTGGAAAATCTGCGGCCTACCGCAACGACCGCGCCCATGTCGTGCATTCGTGGTCGGCGCAAGCCTCCCTGGACCCGGTGGTGGTCGCCGGAGGCAGCGGTTCGCGCTTCTGGGACGAGAGCGGCCGGACCTGGCTGGATTTCTCCAGCCAGTTGGTCAACGTCAATCTCGGCCACCAGCACCCCAAGCTGATCGCCGCGATCCAGGCTCAAGCCGAGCGCCTTTGCACGCTCGCGCCCTATCACGCGAACGAAGCCACGGCCGAAGCGGCGCGATTGATCGCGCAAGCGGCGCCCGGCGATCTCGACAAGGTGTTCTTCACCAGCGGCGGCGCCGAAGCGGTGGAGAACGCGGTGCGCATCGCCAGGCATCACACCGGCCGCATCAAGGTCCTCTCGGCTTACCGCAGCTATCACGGCGCCACCGCCGGCGCGATATCGCTGACCGGCGATCCGCGCCGTTGGGGCGCCGAACCCGGCATGCCCGGGACGGTCAAGTTCTGGGGGCCGTACGCGTATCGCTCGGCCTTCCATTCCGACTCCGAGGCGCAGGAGTGCGAGCGCGCACTGGCGCACCTGGCCGATGTGCTCATGGTCGAGGGCCCGCATACCGTGGCGGCTGTCGTACTGGAGTCCGTCGTCGGCGGCAACGGCGTCCTGGTTCCGCCGGACGGCTACCTGCGCGGCGTACGCGAGCTGTGCGACCGGCACGGCATCGTCATGGTGGCCGACGAAGTCATGGCAGGGTTCGGGCGCTGCGGCGAGTGGTTCGCGATCGATCGCTGGGGCGTGGTCCCGGACCTGATCACCTTCGCCAAGGGCGTTAACTGCGGTTATGTCCCTCTGGGCGGCGTGATCATCAGCGAGCGTATTGCCCAGACCTTCGCTCACCGCGTATTCCCGGGAGGCCTGACCTATTCGGGCCATCCCCTGGCCTGTGCGGCCGCAGTCGCCTGCCTGAACGTGTATCGGGAGGAAGGCATCATCGAGCGCGTTCGCCGCCTCGGCGAGGAGCTGGTGCGGCCCGAGCTGGAAGCACTCAAGAGCCGGCATCCGTCCATCGGCGAGGTGCGAGGCCTCGGCATGTTCTGGGCCTTGGAGCTGGTGCGCGATCCCACCAGCCGCGAACCGCTGGTTCCGTACAACGCGGCCGGCGCCGACAACCGGTCCATGGCCGAGTTCGCGGCGGCGTGCAAGGACAAGGGGCTATGGCCTTTCGTCCACTTCAACCGGGTGCACATCGCTCCGCCGCTCAACATCGGCGAAGCCGATCTGCGGACGGGGTTGGCCATCATCGACGATGCATTGAACGTCGCCGACCGTTACCTGGCCCAATAACCGCGCCTTGGCCGAGCCGCTCCTCGCTTCGTGCAGCGCCTGAATCAGAGGCGTCCTGCCGCAGTGGAAGGAAGCCCGAAGATACCGGGCTTCCTTCCATGCCGCATCAGGCGGTGGCGGCTTTCTCCACCAGCGCATCCAGGCCGAAGATGTCGCGGGTGCTGTCGGAGAAGATCACCGAGAACACTTCGTCATGGTTGCGGAAGGCCTTGAACTCGAGCGAGTTGCCGCTCGGGTCGCTCAGGAACATGGTCGCGTGTTCGCCGGGCAGGTCGCGCATGCGCACATGCGGCGGATCGATGAACGCATGCCCCCGCGACTTGATGCGGTCGGCCAACGAACTCCAATCCTTCCAGTCGAGGTTCACTCCGAAGTGCGGCACCCGTACGGTCTCGCCGTAGAACGCAGACCCGAACGAGGTCTCGGCGCCCTCGCTGCCGCCCGGCGTCTGGTGGATGACCAGGTGATGGCCGTAGAAGTCGAGGTCGATCAGATTCCTGGTCGACCGGCCTTGTTTCGCGCCGAGCACATCGCAATAGAACTGGCGGCCTTGTTCCAGGTCGTGCACGCCGATGGCCAGATGGAATTGACGGATGGCACCGCCGCCGCGGTCGCCGGCCGGTCCGAGAATGATCTCGCCGACCGCGGCGCGTTCGGCGGCGTCATGGCCGTCGGGCATCGTCGCTGCGTCCTGGATGTTCTGCCAGAACGAGGTCCAGGCCGTCATGCTGTCGCAGAAACCGTCCTGCAGCGCCTCGACGCTGCCGCTGTCCATGGACGCGATCTCGTCGCTGATGAGCTTGCGCAGGTTCTCGCGATGGGCGATGTCGTGCTCGCCGACATGCAGCTCCCAGAACTTCCAGGCGATCGTGTCCTTGTGTTGTCGGATGTACGGATTGAGCAGCAAATGCTGGTACAGGCGAGCGAGATAGATCTGGCATACGCACTCGCCGCCCATGCCGCGCAAGCCGATGCCGTAGGCCGTGCTGTAGGCGGGGTCGATCAGGTTGGAACGGGCGTTGTCCAACAACGCGATGTTGCCGGCCAGCGCCATGCTGTCCAGCGGCGGATGAGCGATCCCGAGGCTGCCCAGGAACTCGTCGTACAACTCCGGATGCGCTTGGGTGTGGTCGCCTTCGCCCAACTCGTCGAGGAGAATGTCGGCGAGGAAACTGCGCATCCGTCCGGGCTGCAGCCTGGCGATCAACAGCGCGATGTCGGTGATGTAATAAACGGTGAAGTAGCGGTACTGCGCCAGCAGCGAGAACAGGCGATCCGGGCTGGCGGTTTCGACGAAGGAGAACATGTCCTTCGCCTGTTCGACGGTTGCATCCTGCAGAGCGTCGGCGAGTTTCCAGAACTGGTCGATGTCGACGACTTTGGTCGAACACGGCTGTAGTGGCGAAACAGTCTTCATCTTTTGGTCCGTCCTGTGATGACGAGAGTGGATGACTTGGATTGCCCGGGCCGCGCCGATCCCCGTGTTCGCCGTGGCCCGCTCGATCGCGTGCCTGCGGCGTGGGGCCGCCGTGCACGCGCTTTGCTTCGATAGCCTTCGCCTGTGCCAGAAGGCCGATCCTGATCGCGATGCAAGTCACGCGATTGGCCGGAACTGATGCGAGGCAAGTCACGTTATCAATCCGTCGCAGCACGTTCTGCGACGCCGGGAGCGTTCGATGAGGGCGCAGCAAGCCAGTCGAACGGCTGCGGTGCCGGGAGTCGTCGACACCAGACTGGTCGTCTATCGAAGCGTCAGCCTGTCGCAGTAGCTGTGACCCGCGAGGCCGCCCGTTGTCGGGTGAGCTGAACAGGGACGATGCGTTTCGACGAAGCGTTTCGACCCGGCCGGGGCCGCGCCGGGCGTGGAGCAGGCGCGATCGCCGCGATACGCAGAGTCTTCGGAGCAGCGCACGCAGCGCTATGCGGGCCCCGCGTCTGCAGCGACTGCGGCGCCGCCGCCGTTTGCCGGGTTTGTGATGCGGTGGCTAACGCCGCTGTGACCTGCGCAACTGCATCGCTCGCGCGGATGGGGTTAGCTGGGCGCGTCCGTCGAATGTACTCATCCGACGACATTCGCGACGGACCGCGACCGCGCCTAAGCGCGCGGCTGGATGTTTCAAACCAAAGGAGATGGGTATGTCGATCGTTCGAGACTGGCTGGACCGGACCGGTGCCGGCGTTGTGGTGTCGACCTTGCTTTGCTGCGTCGCGTTTACCGCCGGGGCATCGCAGATGAAGGTCAATTCGCAGATGCTAGGCGCCGCTCAGCGCGATCTGGATTTATCCGCGACCCAGGCCGCCCGCTGGCTGCAGTTGCAAGGCCAGGCGCCGGCGACGGCGGCGATTGCGCAGCGGCGCCTCGGCGCGCATTACGCGGGCACTTGGATCGAGCACGGGGATAACGATGAGGTGCGATTGGTCGTCGCTTCGTCCGATCCGCGCGCCCGGCTTACGCTCGAGGGCGTGCAACTGCGCAAGGTGCGTTACAGCCTGGTCGAATTGGAAGCGGCGAAAGCGCGGCTCGATCGCAGCGCGCGGGCGCGAGTGCCCGGCATCAGCCGGCCGCTCGACGGCGTGCACGCCTGGCATGTCGACCCGGCCAGCAACTCGGTGCTGATCAGCGTGGCGCCGGAGCAGATGGAGCGTGCGATCGATTTCGTAGCCCACAGCGGCGCAGGCAGCGGTTTGCTGCGTTTCACCGCCATGGAGGGCGTGCCGCAACCGACTGCGTCGGTCTACGCCGGCCGCGCTTACCAGAAGGGCGGCGGGTCTTCGTGCTCGGTCGGCTTCGCGGTGCGGCAAGGCGCGACCAAGGGCTTCGTCACCGCCGGCCATTGCGGCACGGTCGGCGAATCGATCTGGCTCGATGGCGCGCCAGCCGGTCACATCGCGGCGTCGGAGTTTCCCGGCGCCGACCGGGCCTGGGTGGCTCTCGGCGCGCAGCACGACGTGTTGCCGTGGGTGAGCAATTACGCCGGTGCATATTTCTACGTGCGCGGCAGTAACGAGGCCTTCCATGGCGCGATCGTCTGCCGGTCGGGTTGGAAGACCGGCTATCAATGCGGTTTCATCACCGCCAAGAACGTCACCGTGAACACGACCGGCGGCACCGTCTATGGCCTGACCCAGACCAATGCCTGCGCCGGTTACGGCGACTCCGGCGGCGGTTGGATCGACGTTTACGAGCACGCTCAGGGCGTGACCTCGGCGTCCAACATTCTCCCCGGTTTCGACCACAATTGCGGCCAGTTCACCGCGACGACCTGGTTCCAGCCGGTGAATCCGATTCTCGAGCTGTACGGGCTCAGCCTGGTCACGCTGTAGGCGGGTACTCGCAGTTCGCCGCCGCGCGCCGCGGCGCCATCGCAAGTCGTCGCAAGTCGCGACAGGAAACGGGAGCGCCTGGCGCTCCCGTTTTCTTTTTGCGCCCGCATCCGTATCGCTGCGCCGATCGGGCCATTGGATTAGCCGTCGCCAGGCGCGTCGCCGGTGCTGAATGCGCGATGCGCCGAATCCGTTTCATCCATGCAACGTCCTACGCCGCGCGGGCGTCGCGTTGTATTGCAGGTGATGGGCGCCGTGGGCGCACTCAATCGATACCCAGGACCCGACGAGGC
This sequence comes from Lysobacter sp. 22409, assembly GCF_052045105.1. Taxonomy (NCBI): domain Bacteria; kingdom Pseudomonadati; phylum Pseudomonadota; class Gammaproteobacteria; order Lysobacterales; family Lysobacteraceae; genus Lysobacter; species Lysobacter sp. 22409. Next base: position 116,541 of record NZ_JBQEOE010000006.1, read on the forward strand.
CGGAACGCCTCGCCGGACAGCGTTCCGACGCTGATTTCAAGGAGAACCGCATGCCCCCGGGCCGTCTGCTCAATCTCAACCAGATCGTCGCCGGCGTGCGTCCGGCCGTCGCGGTCGCCCCCGCCAAGTCCATCAAGATCGCCATGCCCGTCGCGGCGCCCGCGGTGGTGGCGCCTGCCGTGATAGCACCTGCCGTGTTGGCGCCCGCAGCGCCCGCCGAAGTCGTCGCGCGTCCAGCGGTCATGCCGGCGATGCGGATCAACCCGGCGATGCTGCGCGCGCAACCGGCGATCATCGCTCAACTCGAAGGTCGGACGGTGCGGCCGCGCTTGAACGATCTGCGCCCGGGCTTGTTTCCGATCAAGGCCGATGCCGGTTTCGTACGTTCGCAGTCGCCGCATCCGATCAGCCCGAGCGCGACGCCCGACGACCGCTGTCTGTTCGAGGATCCGCATAACCCGCAGCAGCGCTATTGGCTGCCGCGCTATCGCGTGCGCAACGAGGGCGGCCGCTACGAGATCAAGGTCGCGCAGGCCCAGGACGGCCTGTGGGCGGTCAGCGTGGCGATGGAAACCTATCCGGCCGCCGAGATCGGCGACGCCGCGCGCAGTGCGCAGATGCTGCCGGTCGCGCGCGGTGCGGTGATCAGCTACCGCGCCGCCGGCACCGCAATCGAGCAACGCCTCCCGGTCGGCGAGTTGGTCGACGACCCGCGCGGCGGCTGCGTGGCGATGCTGCGCCTGAGCCTGGCCGAACGCGATGCCTTGCTGCGTGCGTTCATGTCGAGCGAGTCGCAGGCGCGCCTGCTGATCTCGCGCGGCTACACCGTGGCGGTGCCGTTGCCGGCCAGCCCGGCGCCGGATGCGCCCAAGCGCCAGTTGATGATGATCAAGGGCCAGATGCTGCTGTCGCGGGCGCCGCAGGCGAGCGCGTCGGCGGCGGCCTTGTCGCGCGCGTCGGCGGCGAGCCTGCGGGTGACTCCGGCGGCGATGGTCAAGCCGGCGATGGGCAAACCCGAGATGAGCAAGCCGGCGATGATGGCGCGCGGCGCGGCGATGCCGGGCATGCGCATGCACATCAAGCGCCGCGGTTTCGACGGCGAGCCGATCATCGTCCAGCCCGAGCCGGAGCCGCTACCGCAGCCCGAGCCGCAACCCGAGCCGGCGTCGGAGCCGCGCTACGACGTTTCCAACCAGTCGCAGGACTGGGCGATCCCGCTGTTCTTCGAGCCGGTGCTGCATCCCTATCTGTATCCGTCAGGCGCCCAGCCCGGCCCGGCGGCGCCGCGTTGGGTGGTGCATTCGCTGCGCTATCCGGCCGGCGGCGGCCGCAGCCATGCCTATTTCCAGGACATGAGCGACCCGGCGCGCATCTATTACCTGCCGGATGCTTTCAAGCTCGCGCGCCGCAGCGAAGCGCCGCATGCGCCGTCGCTGGCGTTCCGCATCGACCAGGGCGCGGACGCCGACGACGCCAAGGTCGACCTGACCTGCGAAGTGCGCCCGGTCACCGACGGCGAGCGCCTGCTCGCCGCGCGCCGCGAACTGGCCAGCAAGGTGCCGGCCAGCGCCGACAACCCGCAGCGAGAGTTCGACCTGCGCCTGCTGCGCGCCAGCTCGACTTTGCAGTTGGCGCTGATGCGCGACGGTGCGATCCGCTTCGAGACGGTGCCGGCCGCGATCGACTGGGACAACGGTTTCACCGTCAACGAGCGTTTCGAGTTCGACGACTTCCAGGAAGTGTTCGCGGTGCTGATGTCGCTGTCGAACTCCAACCTGTTGCAAGGCAGCGTGGTGGTGTCGACCGGCATCAACGAGAACGTGATGGTGCCGGTCAAGCTCAACTTCGCCGACATGGAAGGCGAGCTGTTCCAGTCGATCGAAACTCCCGACCCGCAGACCGGCGCGGTGGCGGTGCGCTTGCTCAACGCCACCGAGAGCAAGTTGCGCATCGCCCGCCTGCCGGCCTGGATCACGCGCGGCGAAGGCCTGGTCGAAGGTCGCATCGAAGGCCTGGACCTGAGCCAGCCGGTCGAGATCGCCCCGGAGCAGGGCGTCGATTTCGTGGTCCAGCCGACCGCCGCCCTGAGCGGCAGCGCGCCGGCCGATGCGATTTTCAACACCGCCTCGGTGCGCAGCATTCCCGACGGCGAGGCGATCATGAAATACACCTTGGACGAGACCATCGACCAGCAAACGGTGCGTCCGGTGCGGCTCATGACCACGCCCGAGGTCTTGCTTAACGCCGGCCACGCCGCGGGCGAGATCGCCAGCATCATCGTCGAGTTCCGCGGCAACAAACGCGTCGTGCTCGACGCCGCCAACCTCGCCGTCGACGTCGACGTGCCGGTGCCGTTGATGGACATCCTGTTGCGCCGCGACAGCGAAGGCTTTTACGAGTACCGGCAGACGGTGATGTACAAATCGGGCCAGAGCCTGCCGAGCACGCCCTGGTGCCGCACCGACGAACCCGCCGTGTTGATCGCGGGGGCTTGAGCGATGTCGTTCTCGGGCCGCCCCGATTGGCGCATGCCGATGCAAGTCGGCGAACGTATCGCATTCGCCGCCTACGAGCGCCCCGGCGCGTTCCAGTTGCCGCCGGTGCTGCTCGCGGCGCACGGCGCCGGCAGCGAGCCGCCGATGAGGCTCGACATCTTCCAGCAGGATCGCGGCAACGCCGGGCTGGAGCGCTTCTCGATCCTGTCGATCGCCTTCGCCGCCGAGTTTGGTCTCGACGAGGCCCGCCGCGCCGTTTTCGATGCCGGCCAGAACCTCGCCTTGTCGGCGTTGCCGAACGAAGGCGGCTGGTTGCGCCTGAGTGCGGTGGAGGCATTGGATCTGCCGCCGTCGCTCGGCGAGTTGTTGCCGCTCGACAGTGCCAGCCTGGGGTCGACGGGGCTGGCGGTACGCCTGGACAGCGCCGCCACCGATCTGTTCGTCGCCGCCTTGCAGCGCGGCCTGCTCGCGGTCGGCGGGCAGGCCTGGCTGCGCGTGCGCGGCGTCGCCGATCGCCTGCCGCTGACGGTGAACTTCGATCCGGCCGCGTTGTTGGCGGCGGTCAGGACCCTAGGCGGCGGCACCACCACATTGGACCTGGCGCTGTTGCGGCAGCGCTTGATCGAGGCGCCGCAGAGCATGGGCCTCGGCCTCGCGGCGAGCTCCGGCGATCTGCTCAAGGAGCCGCTCGCCGATGCGCTGATCGATCGCCTCGTCGTGCGCTATGCCAACCTGCTGCCGTCGCCGGCCGACGCCGCCACCGGCGTGCGCGTGGTCTTCGATGCCGCGGCGATGGCGACCGGTTCGGTGCGCTGGAATCTGTCCGAGCCGGTGCTGGCGCCGCGCCTGTTCGCGGTCGAAGCCGACCCGCTCGGCCCGCTGCGCACTTTGCCGGCGGCGAGCCTGCACGACACGGTGGTGCGCCGTCACGACGTGCGCAGCCTGAGCAGCGGCTGGCGTGCGATCACGGTGCGGCCGAACTTGCCGGAGCGGCGTATCGGCATCGTCCAGGCGCAGGTCGACGTGCAAGTGCCGGCCAAGCCGCCGGCGCGCATGTTCACGATCAAGGCCTCGGCGCGACTCGCAGCGGCGGATCGCCCGACCACCCTGGACCTGCGCCTGTCGCCGAAGGAAGAGCTCAATTACGCCTGGCAGGCTACGGCCCTGCTGCTGTCGGACGGGCGCGCCGAAACCATCAAGGGCCCGCTGCGCACCTCGAGCCGCGAGCATCTGTTGGTCGCGCCGGACGACTTCGGCCTGCGTTTCGTGCCGGTGGAGGCCGAGCCGGTGTTCGTCGAGCAGGCCGACATCGAAGTCGAGTGCAAAGGCCTGCGCAAAGGCAAGCCGTGGTCGGCGCGCGCGAACCTGGACCGCGGCTCGGCCAGCTTCGCCTTCGCCATTCCGGCCGACGTCGAGCAGGCGACCATCCGCGCCAACGCGCGTGCGCGCAGCGACGGCACCCAGCGGGCGATGGCGCCGGTCGACGCCGAAGCTTTGCGCCTGGATGCCTTCAGCTTCGAAGGCAGCGGCTCGCGCGAGTTGGCCCTGCATTGCGAATTCGACGACGACGCGCCGCAGCGGGTGATCGAAATCGTGCCCGAAGACGCCGTCGACCAGCCTGCACGACGCAGGCAGGTGAGATTCACCCGCAGCGCACCGCAGGCGCAGTGGACCTGGCTGTCGCTGTCGCCGTTCCGTTCCGGCTATCGCTGGCGCTGGTCGGCGCAGTCGCCCTGGTCCGAGGTGCTGCAACCCGACACGCCGCTGCAGTTGCACAGCAGCGACGCCCCAAGGACGACGATCGGAGAACGCACATGAGTGCCGGCGACAGCAGCGACAATTACGAAGACATTCTCGGCGTGTGGGTGGCGCCGGCCGACGAAGCGGCGACCTGGCATTACCGCGCCCGTTCGCCGGGACTGGCCAGCGGCGCCGACGGCCGGCCGCAGTTCAATCTGATGAGCGTCGGCAGCGTGGTCATGCTGGCCTTGACCAGCGCCTGGGGCGTGTCGGCGGCGACCTTGGATGCGATCCGGGTCGAACTGGCGGGGCGCGCGCAACTGCCGCTGGAGCGGGTGACGCTGCGGCAGGCACCGGTGACGGTCGACGGCGCAAGCCTGATGCTCGGCGACGGCCAAGGCGCTTATGTCGCGCTGGCCCACAGCAAATCGTCTGGCGTGCCGCCTTACCACGCTGCCTTCAACGTCATGCTCGACGGCGAGCAGGCGGCGAAGGTGCGCAAGGCACTGCAAGGCGAGCACGGTTGGATGGCGGTGCGCTACGCCGTCACCGATGCCGCGCCGATGCGGCGCAGTGCGTCGGCCTATCAGAGCGAATCGGTCGAGGTCGATCTGTCGTTGCGCTCGCGCCAGGGCGATGAGGCGATGAGCGCCGGCTTATACCGGCAAAGCCAGGTCGACACCGACGACGGCGGCGATGCCGACGGAACACAGCAGTACACGGCCGATGCCGCCGATTGGGGTCTGCCGCGTAGCTAGAGTTGCGGGTCGGTCGCCGTCGTGCGCGGCGGCCGGCCCGGTTGGATCGTCTCGCGACCGCGAACGCGCTGGCATACGCCGTTCGCGGAGCGGTTCGGGTCCGTGGGTGACGCGCATTGCGTCGGCGGCGATGCCGCCAGGGAAAAACGACGAGAGCCGCGCGCGATGTCGAATCGCGTCGATGCCCTTCGCCTTCGATACACCGATTCGCGCCCGCAAGCGCGCATCGATGGGGGCGCGTGCGCGCTCGAAACGTCGCTGAAAACAGTTGGAAAAAAAGTGTGATCGTTGTCCGGTGCGAAGCGTCGTCGGCGTTTGAATCATTCGTACCGAACTACGTTGCGTCGCGAAGCACGGTCGTGACATCGCACGGAAAGGGCACGCAGGACAGTCGCGGAACAGGCAGGCGCGCAACAGGAACGCGCGCATTTCAGACATCGGATAAGGAGCAGGTCCATGCTTAAGATCGACAACGTAGATACGCTTCACGACCATGTGGTCTATGGCGACGACGCCAACGACTTCACCTATTACATCATGCCGAACGCGCCGAACTTCGCGAAGATGGCCAGCGGCGGTCTGGCGCTGCGCTTCGTCGAGTACGGCCAGATCCGCGAGGACGGGGGCAAGAAGTTCGGCGGTTTCATCGCCTTCGACACCGAGCTGTCGGTTCCCGCCGACGTGCAGACCAAGATCGCCGCCGAGCTGCAGAAGAAGCTCGCCGAGAAGTACAAGGGCAAGACGCCACCCAAGGTGGCGATCGCGCCGGTGACCTGGACCGACGGCACCGTCGAGCTGCTGCTGACCGAGGGCGGCGCCCTGGTCGAGAAGATCCGCGGCGCCGGCAAGCCTTCGATCTACGGCAAGAACGTGGCCTCGTTCATGGTCGAGCTGTCCGAGCTGGGCACGGCGATTTTCAAGGAAACCCTGAGCACCGGTTCGGCTTCGGCGGTGCAGGTCGTCTACAAGATGAACCTATACATGCGACTGCCGGAAATGAAAGCCTGGGGCACCTGGAACGCCTCGGAGTTCTACAGTTTCGTACAGACCATCGACACCGAAGACAACTGGTACAGCGAGGACAGCTACACCGAGGCGGTCAGCTCCAGCCGCTGGAAGAACGATGTCACCAAGAGCCACTTCGAGTTCGTGCAGGCGCCGAACCTCAGTGCAGAGGACAACGCCAAGCTCGAGGCCGACATCCGCGCGATCATCAACAAGCAACTGGAAGCGGCGGTGCAGCGCAACCTGCTCAAGGAAATCGCCGAGGTCGACCCGAACACCAAGGAGCTGCAGGAAGGCCAGGACATCGAGGACATCCGTCGCAGCATCAACAAGACCCAGATGGCCAACGTGCGGGTGGAGTGGAGCGAGGCCAAGGCGGTCATCGTCAACCGCAACCCGCAGGGCATGTTGCCGACCATCACCTCGCTCAAGGACGACAAGAACAAGCCGCTGAAGTGGGAGGACTACTACTCCAAGATCAACCTGGACGAGTTCCTCAAGACCGTGCAGGTGGTGATGCGGGTCAACGCAGACTTCGCCAACCTGCCGATCCACAGCGTCGAGGTCAAGATCCGCTACCCCTATGGCCCGAACAAGAAGGTGCAGGAATTCGTCTTCACCAAGCCCGACGACGTGGCCAAGTTCGAGGCCTTCGTGCACGAGGGTAAGCGCGACTTCACCTATCAGGTGACGGTCAACTACAAGGGCGCGACGTTCAAGCAGGTGTCGGAGGAGATCAAGACCGACGACACCAACCTGACCATCAACGTCGACGACCTCGGCGTGCTCGCGCTCGACATCGGCCCCGGCGACATCGACTTCGCCCAGGTGCCGCGCACCCAGGTCACGGTGCGCTACAAGGGCGGCAAGCAGCCGGTCGAAGCCAAGTTCAACATGACCAAGGACACGCCGACCTTCCAGCTGCGCAAGATCATCGGTGCGCCGCGCACCAACGACATCGACCTGGAGTTCCTGTATACGCTCGCCGACGGCCGCCAGGTCAAGAAGACGGCGAAGCAGCAGGCCAAGGAGCTGTACGTCGACGACCCGTTCTCGGCATCGAAGACCATCAGCTTCCGCGCCGCCGGCGATCTGACGGCGGAAATCGCTTCGATCACCGTCGATGCCAGCTATACCGATACCGCCAACAAGTACGCGCAGAAGAGCATCGTCACGTTGTCGAGCGAGATGACTTCGTTCGACTGGACCTTCCCGGTCGTCGACGAAGCCCTGGGCGAGGTCAAGTACTCGGTCACCACCTTGTTCGCCGACGGCACCAGCAAGGAAGAGGCCGAAAAGGTCGCGACGCGCTCGACCATCCTGGTCGGCAAGAAGCTCGAAGCGCTGGAAGTGGCGGTGGTGCCGGACTTGCTCAATTGGGATGAGCTGAAGATGGTCAGCGTGGCCTTGTCGCACGGGCCCAAGCGCATCGACCTGCGCTTCAAGCCCGGCGACGAGGAGAAGAGCTGGAAGTTGCCGCTCAACGACGGCGACGCGCCGGAGTACAAGGCCACGGTCACCTACTTCCTCAGCGACGGCAAACGCAAGGTGGTGGGCCCGGAGACCAAGACCGACCTGACGGTCTTCCTCGAGCTTCCGGCCGCCTGATCGCACGCAGCCCGGCCACACGCTGGCCGGGCCCTGCGACGGCCGACGCGTCACCCGAACGTTCCATCACGCCTGACTCGGAAGGAGTCCGATCATGCTTCTCCTCGACAGCCGCACTCGCGAGATCAACGGCATCTCGGTCTTCCCCGACCATGCCGATCCCGAGCAGTGGTACTACATGCCGACCACGCCGCACCTGACCACGGTGCGCGACAACACCCTCGGCATGGACGTGCCGCAGTTTCTCCTGATCGGTTTCCGCGGCGACGCGGGCACCGGCGGGTTCCTCAATTTCGACTGCAACATCGGCGCCAGCCAGAAACAGCTCGACGATCTCGCCCGCGAGATCGCCAACAGCGAAAACCTGCGCAACAAGCCGCGCATCGCGCCGGTGCCGCTGGAAGACGGTACGGTGAAGCTGCTGATGCTGGGCAAGGCCAGCGGCGACGTCGCGCCCACGCCCGGCGCCGGCCCGCAGTTCGTGCTCAAGATCGACCAGTCGGCCAAGCCGGCCCTGTACGGATCCAATCAGGCCGCGTTCTCGGTGCGCCTGGACCAGGACGGCTACACGGTCATGGAGCAGTGCCTGGAAGGCGAGATCCTGCCGGTGGCGGTGATCTACTCGCTGGATTTCCTCGGCCTGCGCCCGGCCTACAACATCAGCCTGAAGGTCGATTGGGAACGGGTCCAGAAGCACATGGACGAAAGCTTCTCCGGCGGCAACATGTTCTTCTCCACCGAGATCGGCAAGGCGGTCGACGAATTGGTCGATAACCGCGCGATCGTGCTGGAGGCCGACACCTTCGTCGCCGAGGGCGACGACACCCGTGGCATCATCGACCGCCGCGACGCCGCCCTGGCGCAGGTGCGCAACATGATCACCGACGCCTTCTTCCAGGTTAGCCTGCCGCCGTGGACGCCGGAGAAGAAATCCGACTTCGAGCGCGGCCTGGATGCGATCGGCAAGTTCGCCGCGCAGTCTTCGGCCCAGGCAGCCGGCGGGCCGATCGGCGCGCTGATGCCGAGCTTCAGCTACAAGCGCATGGACTACAAGCGCGTCGACAAGAAGAAGCTCAACGTCAACTTCTCCGAACGCGTGGCGATCAAGCGTTCGATCTATCCGCAGGGCCATCTGGCGGCCTTGTTCAAGACCATCCGCGAAGGCAGCGTGCCGCGCGAGCGCCTGGTCAAGCAGATCAGTCTGGACAACGACTTCTTCAAGAAGCGCCGGGTCAAGGTGATTTCGCGCGCCGACCTGGCCGCCGACGACATCGGCAGCATTAACGTGCGCGTGCGTTATGGCGACAAGCCGATGAACGCCTTGCTCGGCGCGAACGCCGGCGAGGCCAGTTTCGAGTGGCTGAGCCAGCTCGAACGCGGCTCGATGAAACGCGACGTACAGGTCGAGTACGAAGTCAGCTTCAAGGGCGTGGACGCGGCCGAACGGCCGACCAAGCTCAAGTCCAAGCCGCAGATCTACGACGTCGAGAACATCGAGATCATCCCGCGCGACCTGTACACGATCAACACCGTGCCGGTGCTGGCCGAGAACTTCCCGTGGGAGCGCTACAGCTCGATCGATGTGTTCCTGCGCTACCGCGACCCGGCCAACAAGATCAACCAGAGCGACCTGGTGCGGCTGACCAAGGATGCCCCGGGCGGCAGCTGGAAGATGTTCATGCTCGACCCGGCCAAGGTCAACTACGAGGTACGCACCGTGTTCCATGCGATCGCCGGCGGCGATGTGGTGCGCGACTGGACCACCCAGGACGAGCCGCAAGTAACGGTACGCAACCCGTTCCCGACCCGGCGCGTGGTGCAGGTGGTGCCGAACTTCAACTGGAGCGAGGTGCAGGAGGCCTTCGTCGACCTGCGTTACGTCGATCGCGCCAACGACCTGCTGGAGGAAAAGCAGATGTCGTTCCAGGAAGGCTCCGCCGCGCAGACCTTCGCCGTGGACCTGCGCAACCCCGAGGTCAAGGGCGTGTTCTACAGCGTCAGCATCCTCTACAAGGACGGCCGCGACATCGAGGAAATCCCCGAGTCGGTGACCAACGGCAACCGGGTGATGCTGAAGTCCGGCATGAAGGGCCGGCGCATCGTCACGGTCAAGCCGCCGGCCGATTTCGCCAAGCGCAAGATGCGCCGCACCAAGGTGTCGCTGCGTTTCGAGGACTTCGCCGGCGGCCTGTCGTTCGCCGAGGACTTCGAGTTCGACAGCGCCCAGGCCACCGGCGAGTTCGAGTACGACTACCTCGACCCGGCACGCATGCGCTACGAGTACAAGGCCAGTTATCTGCTCGAAAACGGCACCAACAAGACCACCAACTGGGCCGCGACCGACGCGACCGACCTGGTGTTGAAGATGCCTTGAGGTTCGCGGTGGCTGTCCGTCCCCGCGGAGGCGGGGATCCGGTGGCGATGGAGTCGTTGGACTCGATCTCTATGCGTGTCCGCTCGTCGCGGCGCGCCTGAGGTCGGCGACGACTTCGCGGTCCCGGGCTGCGGCGCGCAGCGAACGCGCCAGGTCGCCGCACCGCCGCGGGTTACGTCCCGCGGCGGTGAGGTCCCCACGTACAAGGATCGTTCCGCCGCGCGCATGCAGCCGCGAGGAACTCTCGAATTCTGGAGTTCGTCATGCTCAGCCTCGAAAAGCCGATCACCGTCGACGGCATTACCGTGTTCCGCGATCACGCCGACAAGAACCAATTCTGGGTCTTGCCGGGTCCGCCGCAGTTGGCCGTGCGCGCGGCCGACAAGCGCAAGGAATTCAGTTTCCTCAAGTACCGCGTCGCCGACGCCACCGCGGCCGACAAGGGCGGCGGTTTCGTGATGTTCGTGACCACCCTGCAGCTGTCGCCGCAGATGGAATCGAAGATCATGGGCCGGCTCAATTCAGAACCCGGCGTGTCGCCGCCGGTGCGCCTGACCACCGCGACCTTCGAGGAAGGCTCGGTGCAGTGCATCGCCTTGAACGTGCAGGGCAGCGGCGGCACCTCGGCGCAGCCCGCAGCGCCCGGCACCTTCAACGCGGTCGAACACATCCTGGGCGCATCGGTGCCGTCGATGGACGCGGCCAATCGCGCGGCCTTCAGCCTCAGCCTGTCGGCCGAGGGCGCGACGATACTGGAGCAGGCGCTCAGCGACGGCATGACCCCGATCGGGGTGATCTACGACCTCAAGTACCTGGCGATGCGGCCGGCCTTGCGGGTCACCATCACCGCCGACTTCGAGCGCATCTTCAATCATTTCAGCGCCAGCCTCGAAGGCCAGTACGCCTGGTTCAAGGCCGGCATCGACGCGGCGTTCGAGTCGCTGGTGCAGAACGGCGTCATCGACATCCAGGTCGAAGCCTTCACCGACGCCGAAGACCGCCGCGACCAGGAAAAGTGGGCGCTGGATTTCTTCAAGGACGATCTGCTGAGCAAGTGGTTCGAGCCGACCCTGACTCCGGGGCAATTGGCGACCGATGCGGCGCGTGCCGGCCCGGGCACGGGAACCGGCAGCAATACCGGTGGCACCGGCGGCACGGGTGGCGGTACCGGCGGCACTGGCGGTGGTACGGGAGGAACCGGTGGAGGCACCGGTGGCACCGGCGGCGGTACAGGAGGTACCGGCGGGGGAGGAACCGGTGGCGGTACGGGCGGTACTGGTGGCGGCACTGGCGGTACGGGCGGCGGAACGGGTGGAACCGGCGGCGGCACCGGTGGTTCAGGTGGCGGCACCGGAGGAACCGGAGGTACAGGCGGCACTGGCGGTGGTACGGGCGGTGGTACGGGTGGTACCGCGCCCGGTGGCGGCTTCAACGGCACCAGCGGCACTACGACCGGCACCGGCGGCGGCACCGGCGGCACAGCGCCGACCGCGCCGCAGATCCAGCCGGCCGCGCTCGCGGTCGAATTGCAGGAACCCACGCCCTTGCCCGCGGGACAGTCGGTCACCCACACGCCGGCCGCGAACGGCTTAGCCGAAACCATCACCGTGACCGGCGCCGGCGCGGTGGTGAAAGTCGAGAGCCAAGTGGTGACGCCGGATGCGCAGGGGCGCATCTCCGTCACCGTCAATCCCGACTCGAGCAAACTCATCGAAGTCGAATGGCCGGCGGCGACGCAGGAGCAGACCTTCGGCCTGTTCTTCGACTTCGACAAGCCGGCCGCTGCCGGCTGGCGGCTCAATCCGCCGTCGCAGCAATACCGCGCCTATGTGGAAAACACCACGACCGATCCGCGCTACCGCGATGCTTCCGGCACCTTGCGCATCGAGGGCGACGGCAACTGGAGCGGCCCCGAACGCGGCGCCGCACGCCTGGAGGCCTGGGTGCGCAGCCTGCCCGCGCCGCGTAACGTGCGTCTGGAAGCGTACGCCAGCCACGAGCACGTGAGCGGCGCGAACGAAACGCAGCGCAATGCGCACAACCAGGCGCTGTCGCAGCGGCGGCTGGAAGTCGCTGCCGCGGTGGTGCGCCGCGGCGGCGGCAACTTCACCATCACCCCGGCCAACGCGCACGGCGACAGCCCGGCCAGCGGACGTCCGGGCTCGCATTCGGCGATGGGCGGCGACCCGGACAATCGCGTCGTCCATGTCATCGGCCGGGTCGCCGGCACCACGCCGAGCCGCTGGCGCGGACGTCTGGCCCGGCCGGCTTCGATCACGCCACAACCGCAACCGCAGCCCCAGCCGCAACCGCAACCCCAGCCTCAGCCTCAGCCTCAGCCTCAGCCGCAACCGCAACCGCAACCGCAACCGACGGTGCCGACGCCGCCGACCGCGATGAGCCTGTCGCTGAAGCTCAAGTTCGTGCGCCAGGAAGAGCGCAAGAAACTGACCCTGCGCTACAACCGCGCTGAGGCCACGCGCCGCACGTATGCCCCGCAAGGCTTCTTCGGCTTGATGCTCGGCGATCTCAGCGACAAGTCGAAGTACTTCAAGGAAATCGACCTCGACGATCCGTTCTTCCGCCAGTTCGCGGTCGAAGCCAGCATGCCGATCGCGTTCGAGCCGATCAATTTGTTGTCGGCGCAGGTGGCGCTGGATTACGGCGACAAGAGCAAGCCGCGCGATCACAAGCATGCCGACTTCGTGTTCGGGCCGGGCGAAACCGGGGTCAAGCGCTTCGAGGTGTTCATGAACGCCACGCGCGACATCGACTACGACGCGTCGTATCAGTACCACTTCGACCCGCAGTCCGACTGGGCCGCCGACCGAACCTCGTACACGATCCCGGCCGCCTCGACCGAAGACCGGACCATGTTCGTGAACCCCTACGAGCACGTCGAGTTCCGCCATATCGAAGCGATCCCGGGCGATATCGACTGGGACGTGGTCGACTCGATCGACGTCAAGCTGCAGGCGCGCGGTTACTCGCAGCCCGAGCCGAAGACCACCTTGAAGCTGACCAAGGAGTCCGGCCCCAAGACCTGGCGCCTGCGCGGCGCCAAGCCAGGCCCGGCCAACCGCGGCGTGACCTATCAGCTGGTGCAGCGGCGCAAGGGCGTGGCCAATCCGGACCCGGCGACGCCGCCGGTCGAGCTCGACGTGCCGCAGCTGATCGTCCACGACAGCTTCGAGGATGCCTTGCAGCTCGAGTTCATCCCGGTGTTCGACCCGGCCATGGTCAAGCGCGTCTACATCGACGTGAAGTACGAGGACGGCGCCTACAAGCGCAACGAACGCATCGAGATGGCCGGCAGCCAGACCGACCCGGTCAAGCTGCGCATCGCCCTGAAGAACAAGGACCTGCGCAATTACCGTCGGCGCTTCACCTTCGTCGGCATGCAGGGACAGTTCGATCAGCGCGCCTGGGTCGCCGAGACCGAAGAACTGGTCGCGGTGCAGTGACATGCGCAGCGATACCGTTATCGACACGCGCGGCGATACCGAAGCGGCCTGGCTCGCGCCGATGCAGCAAAGCCTCGGTGCCGACATCGCCGGCCCGGTCGCCGCCACCTTGCGGCGACTCGGCACGGTGCTGCCGGCGCAGGCCGCCGCCGCCGCTGGCCTGCTGGGCGGCGTACTCGCGCCGCTCGGCCGTTCGGTCTGGCCGGAAGTGGCCGGCAGTTTCAGCAGCCTGACCAATACCGGCATGCCGGTCGAATTCTCCTGGAGCTCGCGCGAGCCGGTGGTGCGGTGGGCGACCGAAGTCGCCGCGCCGGAAGTGGCCGATCGCGAGCGGCTCCTGCTTGCGGCACAGGCCTTGGATTGGCAAGGCGATTTGGGACCTTGGCTGGACCTGCAGCGCGAAGGTGCGATGAGCTTCGGGGCGTGGGCGGCGGCGCGCCATGGAGAAGGCACGGCGACCAAGCTCTACGTCGACCTGCCCGATGGGCGTTTACCCGCGGCCTGGCGCGACAAGCATGTGTTGTTCCGTTCGAACCTGATGAGCTGGCGTCTGAGCGGAGTGAACTGCGACGGCAGCGTCGAGTTCTACGCGCGCGCACAGGAACTCGATTGGCGTGCCTTGCAAGGGATGGCAGGTGCGGTGCTCGGCGACAGCGCCGCGATGATGGCCATGCTTGCCCGGGTCGTGCCAGGTTCGGAGTTGCCGCGGCCGAGCGGTATCAGCCTGTCGTTCTCGGCCGACGGTTCGCCGCGTGCGTTGAGTTGGTTCGTCGTGGCCAAGGCGATGTTCCGCGACGATGCCGAAGTGACGGCCAAGCTGCGCAGTCTCGCCGACGGCGTGCCGGCGCAGCTTTACGAGGCCTTGGCGGCCGGGCCGGAGGACGGGCGCTGGCGCCACGGCATGATCGGCGTGGTCGCCGACATCGCCGGCCGCAGTTGGGTGCAATGCGGGCTGCGGCCGACCTGAGCCTGCGTTCGTCGGTCGTGGGTGTTTCTGCGCCAAAAACAAAAAGCCCGGCGATGCCGGGCTTTTTGTCGACGCTCGACGATCCGCAGATCGGTCGACCGCTCAGTTGACCGGTGCGTAGCGCAGGGTCAGGAACCACTCGCGGCCGGGCTGATTGAAGTACGAAGAGGTTTCGTACTCGCGGTCGAACACGTTGGCCACGCGCGCCTGCAGACTCAGCGCGGGGGTGATCGCGTACTCGGCGCGCAGGTCGAGGGTGCCGTAGCCGCCCAGGCGGGTGCTGTTGGCGACGTCGTCGTAGCGCGAACCCGAGCCGACCGCGGTCGCACCGAAGCGGAACTTGCCGAAGCTGCGGTCCAGGTCGATGCGCGCGCTGTGCTTGGCCCGGCGCGGCAGGTCGTTGCCCTGGTAGAAGCCGGCGCGGTTTTCGGTGTCGAGGAAGCTCGCGCTCGCCGCCAAGGTCCATTGCGCGAACGTGGTGTCGATGCCGATCTCGGCGCCGCGCATGCGCGCGCGGTCGATGTTGTTGGGCAGGTTGATCGACGAGTCGTAGGTAATCAGATCGTCGGCGCGGGTGTCGAAGCCGTCGATGCGGGCGTTGAAACGCTCGCCGCGATAGGCCAGGCCGAGCTCCCAGGTCTTGGACTCTTCCGGGCGCAGGGTCGCGTTGCCGAAGAACGGGTAATACAGCTCGTTGAAGGTCGGCGCCTTGAACGCGGTGCCGTAGCCGACGGTGACGCGCCAGCGCTCGGCGAAGTTCAGGCCCCAGGCCGCGCCGCCGGTGGTGTGGCCGCCGAACTGTTCGTTGTCGTCGCGGCGCAGGCTGGCCTCGAACGACTGCGCGCCGAAGCGGCCCTGGTACTGGACGAAGCCGGCCTTGTTGTCGCGCTCGCTTTCGTCGTACACGGTGTCGCTGTCGACGCGGTCGCGCAGCCAATCGAAGCCCGCGGTCAGCACGTGGCCTTCGGCCAGGGTGAAGTCGCCCTGCAAGGTCGCACTGTCGCGATCGGTCTTGAAGAACCCCATTGGCACTTCGCCGAGGAAATTATCCGAGCTGTCGACGTTGCGGCCGGCCAGCAACTGCAGGTGAATGGTTTCCGACGGACGCCATTGCAGCTTGCCGCCGATCACCTGCTGCACGGTCTCGGAGCGGTTGACGAAGCTGCCGTCGTAATCGTTCTCGCCTTCCGCGCGCAGCGCCTGGCCTTCGATGCTCCACTGTTCGTTGAACTCGAGGCCGCCGCGCAGAGACAGGGCGTGGTTTTCGTAACCGTCGCGGTCGGGCTCGTCGGTGAAGCAGCCGGCGAACACCGGGAAGCCGGCGCCGCGGCAGGCGTTGATGCCCTCGGTCTTGCGGAAGCTGTAGTCGGCGCCGAACCAGCCGCGCTCGCTGCGACCGCCGAAGCCGGTGCCGAATTCGAGGCTGTCGTTGCTGCCGCCGCCGACGTGCACGCGCGGCGCGAAGCCCTGCTTCTCGCGGCGGGTGAACACCTGGATCACGCCGCCGATGGCGTCGGCGCCGTACAGGCTCGAACGCGGGCCGCGCACGATCTCGATGCGGTCGATCAGTGCCAGCGGCAGGTCTTGCAGCGCGGCCAGGCCCGAGGTCGGCGAGCCGACGCGGATGCCGTCGACCAGCACCAACACGTGGTCGGACTCGCTGCCGCGCAGGAACAGGGTGGTGAGCTTGCCGGCGCCGCCCTGGTTGGAAATGCTGATGCCGGCGCGGCCGCGCAGCAGGTCGTTGAGGTCGCGCGCCTGGCTGCGCTGGATGGTCTCGCGGTCGAGCACGTCGACCGGGGTCAGGGTGTCGTTGACGCTGACCGCGGTGCGGTTGGCGGTGACCACCACCTCGTCGAGGTCGGTGGCGTCGCCGGCCGGAGCGGCGAGGGCGGCGGTGGGCAGCGCCAGCGCACAGGCGATGGCAAGCGACAGATTCAGGGCGTACGTGTTCGGGGCGGACATGGGTAAAGCTCCAGCGCGCGCACCCGGAGGCGCGCGACGACGACGGCGGAAGGCGGTTGCGAGGAGGCAGCGGGCCGTGCAGACAGCCGGATAGCAGCCGCCGCGACGCCCTCCGCATCGCAACCTGTGGCGCCTCAAGGCCGGTCTCCGGACTCGCAAGCGCAGCGCCGACGCGGGGTCGGGCTGCCGATCGCGGCGCCTTCCCGTGCCGAGCACAGTGGCGGTTGCCGCGATCTGTCTTGCTTACCGTTGCGGGGGCAGTGCCGGACTGGCGCCGATCCTCCCGCAGGAGAGGGCGCGTCACCGGCTTCCCGTTTCAACCCGGCGATGGAGAAAGCCGCCGGGTCACCTTGAAGCGGTGCGCAGTCTACGCGAAGCCGGCGCCCGGGGCCAAAGCCGCGGGCGGGCGGAGCGGCCGGCCGGAGGGGGCGCAGCGGCGCCGACGGGCTCAGTCGCGCCCGTCGTCCTCGTCGTGGCCGCCGGGGCGGTCGTCGTCGTCCAGGCCGTTGCCGTCCAGACCGCCGCCCTCGAATGCGTCGTGGCGTTCTTCGGCGTGCACGGTGGTGTGCACCGGCGCGGCGGCCGGCTTGTTGCGCGGCGGCGGCAGCAGCGCGGTCGCGGCTTCGGCGGCCTGGATCAGCTGTTGTCGGCGTTCGTCGCTGATCTCCTGCCAATGGCAGTCCAGCAGCGCGCCTTCGATCGCGTACAGCAGGTTGAGCGTCGGCTTGAAGCCGGCGCGCTTGACGCGCATGAAGGCCTCGACCGTGCCGATCGCGGAGATGTCCTCGTGCGTGCGCAGGCCGACCTGGCGCAGCCAGGCCGCGCTCTTGGGGCCGATGTTGCGCATCTTCGGCGCGGTCATGCCAGCGCCTCCACGTACACGCGCGCCAGCGCTTCCAGGCCGGCCTGGTCGTCGGCATCGAAACGGTCCGGAACCGGGCTGTCGAGGTCGAACACGCCGATCAGGGAATCGCCGTGGACCAGCGGCACCACCACTTCCGAACGCGAGGCGGCATCGCAGGCGATGTGGCCGGGGAAGGCGTGCACGTCGGCGACGCGTTGGGTCTGGCGGGTCGAGGCGGCCGCGCCGCACACGCCCTTGTCGAGCGGAATGCGCACGCACGCCGGCAAGCCCTGGAACGGGCCGACCACGAGTTCTTCGCCGTCGTAGAAATAGAAGCCGACCCAGTTGAGTTCCGGCAGGGCATGGCTGACCAACGCCGACAGGTTGGCGGCATTGGCGATACGGTCGCGTTCGCCGTCGAGCAAACCGCGCGCCTGGGCGAGCAGCTGCGCGTATTGCTCGGGCTTGTCGCCCGATAGTGCGGAGGTTTTAAACATCATCGGAGTGTAACAGCGGCATCCGCCGCCACTACCATGGTGGACTCCACGCCCCAGGGAAAAGCGCGAGATGAGTCACACCCAGCCCCCGGTGGAGGCCGGCTCCCGACCAACGGCCGCGTCCGCGGTGTTTCCGCGCGGCGTGTTCGTCACCGGCACCGACACCGGCATCGGCAAGTCGGTGGCCAGCGCGAGCTTGTTGCACGCCTTGCGCGCGCGCGGGCTGCGCGCGGTCGGCATGAAGCCGGTGGCGAGCGGTTGCGAACGCACGCCCGAGGGTTGGCGCAACGAGGACGCCTTGCTGTTGCAAGCGGCCAGTGCGCCGAGACCGCACTACGACGACGTCAATCCCTACGCCTTGCCGCAGCCGTTGGCGCCGGAACTCGCCGCCGCGCAGGCCGGCGTCGAGATCGCGCTCGCGACGATCCTCGCCGCGCATGCGCGCTTGGCGGCGCAGTCGGACACGGTGGTGGTCGAAGGCGTCGGCGGTTGGGCCGCGCCGATCAGCGCCACGCTCGACCAGATCGACCTGGTGCGCGCGCTGGACCTGCCGGTGGTGTTGGTGGTCGGCCTGCGCCTGGGCGCGATCAATCACGCGCGTTTGAGTGCGCGCGCGATCCAGGCCGACGGCGCCCGCCTGGTCGGCTGGATCGCCAACGACATCGACCCGCAGATGGCGCGCGCCGACGACAACTTCGAGATCCTGTGCCGGCGTCTGCCGGTGCCGTGCTGGGGGCGTCTGCCGTATCTCGCTTCGCCCGATCCGCAGGCCCTGGCGGGGCGCTTGCAGCCGTTGTCCTAGCGCGGCGATCGCTCTGCAGTCCGCCTGCGATCCGTGGCGACGGCGAAGGCCGAATCGCGGGCAACAAAAAACCCGGCAGCCGAAGCTGCCGGGTTTTTCGTATCCGCCATGACGGCCGGAGAGAGAGACGGTGCGCTTACTTGGTCGCGGCAGCAGCCGGAGCCGTCGCCTTCGCCGCGGCCTTGGCGGCCTTCTCGACGTTGGCCTGGGTGGCCTTGGCAGCGGTTTCGATCTGCGACTTGGCCAACTCGGCGATCGCTTCGTTGGTCTTCACGGTGCGGCCGAAAGCTTCCTGGCCGGTGCTGACAGCGCGCTCGACGTTTTCGCGAGCGATCTGCGCGCCCTTCGGCCACAGGGTCTTGAAGGCTTCCAGGTCGCGGGCTTCGGCGGCTTCACCGAAGAAAGCGAAAGTGGCGTTGACGCGGTCTTCGATGGCAGCGACCTGCAGGCCGAACACGGCCTCGGCGTTGTCGAGGGCCAGACGGTTGACCTGAGCGGCCGTGTCCGCGAACTGGCGCGTAGCGGCGGCGAACTGTTCGTTGAATTGCTGGTACATGGCTGAGCTCCTGAAAGGTCCAGACGGAGAACGACTGGATTGTGCGGTGCAGCATAGGCGGGGTTTTGTTGCGATGCAACATCGAGCCGACGAGCGGTCGAAAGCCGTTCAGAAAGCCTGCCTGTTCAGGTAGTTAGCGACCAAGCAGCCGTTCAGGCAAAGCCTAATCCGGGGCCATGACCACGGCGTTTCCGGCGTCTGACAAGGCGCCGGCCGGGCCGATGATCGGGAGGGGAAGGGCGAGTGCCCCTGGCTCAGCCGCGGTAGCGGCAGCCGGCGGTGCAGGTCTCGTGGACCACGATTTCGCTCAACAGCGGCAGCACCGGCTTGAGCTGGTCCCAGATCCACACCGCGAGGCGTTCGCTGGTCGGGTTTTCCAGGCCGGGGATGTCGTTGAGGTAGTGATGATCGAGGCGGTCGTAAGTCGGCTGGAACGCCTTCTTGACGTCGGCATAGTCCATCACCCAGCCGGTGTGCTCGCCCAGTTCGCCGGTCAGGTGCACCTCGATGCGGAACGAATGCCCGTGCAAACGCGCGCATTTATGGCCTTCCGGCACGTTCGGCAACCGGTGGGCGGCTTCGAGAGTGAAGACCTTGAAGATGTTCACAGCAGTCATAGTGCGGTACCGGGTCGGGCGGTGGCGCGTCGCGCGATGGCGCGGCGTGGCGCGTGATCTGGGGCGACGTAATCTGGAACGATCGGGAATCCTGGGCCGGCGCGCATCCTGGCGACGGATACGAAAAAGCCCGCTGCGCTGGCGGGCCTGGGTCTTGCTGCGCGGCGATTCTATGGTGGCTATGGGTGGACTCGAACCACCGACCCCAGCATTATGAGTGCTGTGCTCTAACCGGCTGAGCTACATAGCCACGGGGAACCGCGAATTCTTCATGCCGGACGGGCTCTTGTCAATCGTCTGAGCGCATCGCGACCGACTTGTTTACCCGACTTGTCGTCCCGGCCACCCCGTGGCAGAGTCGGACACAGTGAATTTGGAGTCCGCATCGTGATCGATCCGGACGGCTACAGGCCCAATGTCGGCATCGTGTTGATGCACCCGGACGGCCGCTTGTTCTGGGCCCGCCGCGTGCATCGCGATGGCTGGCAATTCCCGCAGGGCGGGATGAATACCGACGAGACGCCGCTCGAGGCGATGTATCGCGAGTTGCGCGAGGAAACCGGTCTGCTCCCGCAACATGTCGAAGTGCTCGGCGCCACCCCGGGCTGGCTGCGCTATCGCCTGCCGCGGCGGGCGATCCGCCGCAACGACCGCCTGGTCTGCATCGGCCAAAAACAAGTGTGGTTCCTGCTGCGCCTGACCGGCGAGGAGTCGGACCTGCGCCTGGATCTGACCGACAAGCCCGAGTTCGATCACTGGCGCTGGGTCGATTTCTGGTACCCGGTCGAGCACGTGGTGATGTTCAAGCGCGGCGTCTATGCCAGCGCCCTGCGCCATCTGGCCCCGTTCGCGCGTCTGGTCGCCGGCCAGCAGGCCGTGCCCGCGCCCGGTCCGGATGCCCGGTCGCACGAGGCCTACCTGTCGGGCTGCAACCACCCGCGGTCGCGGGCCTGCGGCGGGCCCGGCAATCCGGTGCGCGGCAGCGGCTCCGAATCGGGCAGCTGAACCTCCCGGACCGGGCGGGCGGCCGAGCCCGACTGACCCGGCTGACCCGGCTAGGCCTACCGCCGGAACCGTCCGGCCGGGGCCGCACGGCATTCCAGCACTTGGTTGCTTTCTGTTAATTGACAATCATTCGCATCCATGGCGGAATGGCCCTGCAGCCATCCGGCTGCATGACCGACAGCCCACGCCCGTGTACGTCTGCATCTGCAACGGAGTCACCGACCGCGACATTCGCCAGGCCGCCGAAGCCGGTTGCCGCAGCGTGCCCGAGCTGACCATGCGCACCGGTGCCGGCGCCAATTGCGGCAGTTGCCTGGAACTGGCCACCTCGCTGCTCGAACAGGCCCGCAACGTGCGCGAGCTGCCGCTGGACGTGCTGCAACAAGCCGCCTGAGCCGCGTTGTCTGCGGGCCATTCGGCCCGCCGCTCCCTGTACTACCCCGCCGATCCGCTCACACCGCGCCGCCCTGGCGCTGGGCTGGACCTGTCCGTTCCTGGCGTGTCGCGTCACCGGCTCGGACGATCGCCGCGACCGTTCGTCGACGGCCCCGAACGACAGTGATTCTCGACTCCCGTTGCGCACGATTCGCGTTCCGTCATGGCGTTCGCGAAAGGGCTAAAGTGCCGCCCATTGCAACGTCGGAGCACGGCCATGAAAGGCGATCCCAAGGTCATCGAATATCTCAACAAGGCGCTCTACAACGAGCTGACCGCGATCAACCAGTACTTCCTGCACGCCAAGATGCTGAAGAACTGGGGCCTGAAAGAATTGGCCGAACACGAGTACCACGAGTCCATCGACGAGATGAAGCATGCCGACAAGCTGTCGGACCGCATCCTCTTCCTCGACGGCCTGCCGAACTTCCAGGCCCTGGGTAAGCTGCGCATCGGCGAAAACCCGCGCGAACTGCTGGCTTGCGACCTCGCGCTCGAACTCGAAGCGATCCCGCTGCTGCGCGAAGCGATCAAGTACTGCGAGACGGTCAGCGACTACGTCAGCCGCAAGCTGTTCGCCGACATCCTCGATTCCGAGGAAGAACATGTCGATTGGATCGAGACTCAGCTCGCCCTGATCGAGCGTCTCGGCGAGCAGAACTATCTGCTGACCAAGATCGAGGAAGGCTGAGGGCGGTTTAGTAACGAGTGGCAAGGAGCGAGGAGCGAGCAACGAGTAAGGCGTTCGCTGCCGCTGCACTGTTCCAGCAGCTATCCAGCCAGCCGCGCGCAAGGCGCGCCGCCAGCCAGACAACAGAAAGCCGCCGGCTTGCGCCGGCGGCTTTTTTTGTGAGCGATCATGGCGGGGCCGCGTTAGCGCGCTTTGTCTTTGCCTTCGCCCCCACTCACTCCTCACTCCTCTTAACTCATTTCCAGCTCTTTCGGTTTGCGCCGGAACAGCTTGCGCCAGATCCACCACAGCACCGTCGCGATCAGCACGCTGATCAGCACGACGATGCCGAGGGTCACCCAGGGGTAGGCGAAGACCAGGGCGAGGCCGCCGAGCACCGCGGCGTCCTCGGTGACCGAGGCGGTCCAGTTGCTGATCGGCTCGGGCGAGGTGTTGAGCAGGGCACGCGAGCCGGACTTCAGCAGGTGGCTGGTCAGGGCCACGCCGGCGCCGGCGGCGAGCGCGCCCGCGCCGAGCTCGCCGTCGGGCGACATGGTTGCCGCGGCCAGGAAGGCGCCGACCGGCACCCGCAACAGGGTATGCAGCAGGTCCCAGCCCGAATCGACGCCGGGGATCTTGTCGGCGAAGAACTCGCCGGCGGCGAGCAGGCCGCAGACCCCGAGCACCCACGGCGACTGGGTCGCCTGCAGGGCCTGCGGCAGGTCCAGCCAGCCTAGCCAGCCGGCCAGGCCGACGCCGAACACGGTCAGGTAGACCCGAACCCCCGACAGCCAGGCGAGAACTACGCCAACTGCGAACAGGTGCGCATCGGACATCGTGGCATTCCCGTTAAAATTTAAGGTTGAGTATAGGTAAAGCCGGCGGTGTGAGCCGTCGTCGTCGAGCATGGCCAAAGTACCGCCGCCCCGTTTCGTCATCGTCCAGCAGCAGCCCGACAAGCGTCCTTATATCTGGAGCGCCGTGGGCGTGGCGTGGTTGGTGTCGCTGCTGGTGGCCTGGTTCTGGTCGCAGTCGCTGGCCGCGCCGCGGCTGCCCAAGCTGGTCGCCGAGCTGGAAACCACCCAGCGCGAGCTGCGCGACCGCCAGAACCAGCTCGACCGGCTGGCCCAGCGCGAAGCCACCCTGCAGCGCTCCGACCAGATCAGCCGCGCCGCCAACAAGCAGGTGCAGGGCTCGCTGGCCCAGCGCGATGCCGAGATCTCCGACCTGCGCGCCGACATCGCCTTCTACGAGCGCCTGGTCGGCGCGACCGCGCCGGCCAAGGGCCTCAACGTGCATTCGGTCGAGTTCCAGCCCGAGACCGGCGGCACCTGGCGTTACCAGATCGTGCTGACCCAGAACCTCAACCGGGGCGCGGTCAGCAACGGCGGCCTGCAGTTCCAGGTCGAGGGGGTGCGAGGGGGCAAGCTCGCATCGATCGGTTGGGACGAGTTGCACCAGAAGCCCAAGGCACCGATCCAGGACTATTCATTCCGTTACTTCCAGCAACTCGGTGGCAGCGTCATGTTGCCGGCCGGATTCACCCCGCAACGCGTGCGCGTCTCGCTGCGTGGGGAGAATGCGGCGATCGAGCAGCATTTCGCCTGGAAGAGCGGCGTTACCGTAACCGGGGAAACTTAAGCGATGTTCAAGACCAACAAACCGACCCAGATCCGCGAAGGCCAGGTCGACACCATGATCGGGCCGCAGGTGGTGATCCGGGGCGACCTGCATTTCAGCGGCGGGCTGTACATCGAAGGCCGGGTGATCGGCAAGCTGGTGGCCCAGGACGGCCAGCCGGCCAGCCTGACCTTGGCCGAGAACGGCAGCATCGAGGGCGAGGTGCGGGCGCCGATCGTGGTGCTCAACGGCGAGCTCAACGGCGATGTGTATGCCAGCGAGCGGGTGGAACTCGCCGCCAAGGCGCGGGTCCAAGGCAACGTCCACTACAAGGTCGTCGAGATGACGGCCGGTTCGATGCTCACCGGCCGTTTGATTCATGTCGATGCCCACACCGCGGCGTTGCCCGCGCCTGAAGCCCTGATTACCGCGGATGCCCTGATGGATTGAGGGGCGCCGCCCCAACCCCCAAGACGGAACGGATGAGCGACGAACCCTCCAAGCCCGTTCCGTCTCCCGCCGATCCGGCCCCGGCCCCGGCTCCGGCTCCGGCTCCGGCCGGACCCGCCGCAACGGCTGCGCCGCCCACCGGTTCCGCCTCGCCCAGCGCCGCGACGCCCGTCCACGGGCATCGTGGCCGGCTGTTGGCCGGGCTGGCCCTCGCCGTGGCCCTGGCCTTCGGCGGCTGGGGCCTGTGGGGCGCGATCACCGGTTCCGACGAGCCGGTGCCGCCGCCCACGGCGGGGGCCGCGACGATGACGCCGCGGCAGATGCAGGCCGAACTGGAAGGACTGCGCCAGCGCGTCACCACGCTCGGCCGCTCCGACGGCATCAGCCGCCAGGCCAATCGCGACCTGCAGAGCGCCCTGGCCGAGCGCGACGAGGAAATCGCCGGCCTGCGCGCCGACGTCGCCTTCTACGAACGCCTGGTCGGCGCCACCGGGCAGCGCCGCGGCCTGACCGTGCATGCGCTGAAGATGCAGCCGCAGCAAGGCGCGCCGTCGGCCTGGCACTTCACCACCACCCTGACCCAGAACCTCAATCGCGGCGCCGTCAGCGCCGGCCGCGTTACCCTCGCGCTCGAGGGCACCCGCGCCGGCAAGCTCGAAAAACTGCTCTGGGCCGACCTGCGCCAGCAGCCCGAGGCGCCCGGCACGCCGTATTCGTTCAAGTACTTCGAGCAAGTCGAGGGCGACGTGTTCCTGCCGCCCGGCCTGACCCCGGTGCGGGTAACAGTGCGCCTGACCCCGCAGAAGGGCGCGGTGATCGAACAATCCTTCAGCTGGGCCGACGCCACCCGCGACAACGGCGGCACCGGTGCAGGCGGCTGATCCGCAGTGTTCGCCCGGTGCGCTTGAATGCGCGCCGCGCGGCCCTCATCCTTTCACCATGGAAACCACCCTTCTTTCCGCCGCGCCGGGCTATCAATCGCTGGAGCGGCCTCTGCAATTCTCGTCTTCGGCCGCGAACAAGGTTCGCGAACTGATCGCCGAGGAAGGCAACGACGCCCTCAAGCTGCGCGTTTACATCCAGGGCGGCGGCTGCTCGGGCTTCCAGTACGGCTTCGAGTTCGACGAGCAGCAGGGCGAGGACGACCTCGCCGTGCAGACCGATGGCGTGACCCTGCTGGTGGATCCGTTGAGCCTGCAATACCTGATGGGCGCCGAAGTCGACTACACCGAGAGCCTGCACGGTTCGCAGTTCGTGATCCGCAATCCGAACGCCAAGACCACCTGCGGCTGCGGGTCGTCGTTCGGCGTTTGAGCGGCGCCGCGATGCACCGGGCCGCGTTTCGCGCGGCCTGGCCTTTGCACCGCCTTTCCTGAAACAGCCTTCTGGGGCGCTGGATGAGACCGTTCGCATTCGTGGAAGCCGATTCGGCCTGGCGCGCGTCGCTGGACCGCGCCGACCATCTGCGCGACCAAGCCGATGCCTTGACCGCCCTGTGGCCGCAGGCGCGGGTGATCGTGCTCGACAACGCCGGCAGCGCTCTGGCCAACGCCGACGGCAGTTTGTGTGCGCCCTTGGGCCCGGAACTCACTGACGGCCCCGGCGGCGTCGGCGCGTCGATCTTCCTGGGGCTGGCGCCGGACGGGCAGGGTTGGTTCGCGCTCGATGCCGAACTGGTCGCGTTCGAGGCGCCGCGCCGGGTCGACCTGCGCAGCGCCGCCGCGCATTGGCCGATGCTCGAAGCCAGCGTGTTCGCCCAGGCCCGCGCCCTGCAGCACTGGCGCAGCCGCAATCGCCACTGCGGCGTGTGCGGCGGCGAGATCGCCTTCTCGCGCGCCGGCTGGCTCGGCCGTTGCGGCCAATGCGGCAGCGAACACTACCCGCGCACCGACCCGGCGGTGATCGTCGCGGTCAGCGACGGCAAGCGTTTGTTGCTCGGCCGTCAGACCGGTTGGCCGGCGCGGCGCTATTCGGTGATCGCCGGCTTCGTCGAACCCGGCGAATCGCTGGAGCAGACCGTCGCCCGCGAAGTGCTGGAAGAAACCGGCGTGCGCGTGCGCAGTTGCCGTTACCTGGGCTCGCAGCCGTGGCCGTTCCCGGGTGCGCTGATGCTCGGCTTCGCTGCGTTGGCCGAAGCCGACGAACCGCAGGTCGGCGACGAACTCGAAGAAGCGCGCTGGTTCACCCTCGAGGAAATCCGTGCCGCGTCCGCGCGCGGCGAACGCGCTGCGGCGCCCACGCTCGGCGAGCGCGATGCCGCGTCGGCGCCAGGCGAACGCGATGCCGCGTCCGTGCCAGGCGAGCGCGATGCCGCGCTTGAGGACGACGGCCCGCTGTTGTCGCCGAGCATCTCGATCTCGCGCTGGCTGATCGACCAATGGCGCCTGGCCGCCGAGGCGGACGCCGGGCGTTGATCTCGGCAAGGGATGCGTTCGCGAAAGACGCCGCCCGCGCGCTCGCGACATGCGCGGCGGTACGGAGCCGATGCATCGGCGTTACGGTCGCCCACAGTCGCGGTGTCGCGCGGTCGCGCTAGAATCCCAGGCAGATCGGACCGGGATTTTTTCGCCATGCCAGGAGCGTTGCCGCAATGTCAGTCACGCTGATCGCCGCCGTCGTCGCACTCGTGCTCGGCCATCTTGCTCAGTCGCTGGCCGCGTCGGTGCGTCACTACGGCTGGTACAGCGACTGGCTGCGCTGGATCGACAGCCGCTTTCCGGAAGACAGTTTCTGGCGCGGACGCTGGGGCCTGGTCATGGCCGTGGTGCCGCCGCTGCTCGCGGTGACCCTGTTCCAACTGGCCCTCGACGAACCCTTGATCGGGCTCGGCGGGCTGCTGTTCGGCATCATCGTGTTGTTCTACGCCTGGGGCCCGCGCGACCTCGACCAGGACGTCGAAGCCCTGGCCTCGGCGCGCGACCTCAACAGCCGGCGCGAAGCCGCGGCGCGGTTCTGGCCCGAAGGCGGCACGCCGTCGCTCGATGGCGGCTCCCTGGTCGAGGCGGTGTTCCGCAACGCCCTGCGGCGCTGGTTCGGCGTGTTGTTCTGGTTCCTCCTGCTCGGCCCGGTCGGCGCGCTCGGTTACCGCCTGGTGGCCTTGGCCGCCGAAGGCGAGGCCTCGCGCCATCTGCCCGGCGAAACCCTGGCCGGCGCGCGCACTGCCTTGGCGCTGTTGGATTGGCCGGTGGCCCAGTTGTTGACCCTGGCGCTGGCCCTGGTCGGCAATTTCGACACCGTGCTCGGCGCCTGGCGCGAATCGGGCGGGGCGTGTTTCAGTCTCGACAACCGCTTCCTCGGCGCCGTCGCCCGCGCCAGCGTGAAGTGCGAGCTGGCCGAAGAAGCCGCCGACTACGTCGACGAATCCGGCGTGGCGAGCACCGCCGTCGCCCTGGCCGCGTCCGAGGCGCCCGAGCTGCGCGACGCGATGAGCCTGGTCTGGCGCAGCCTGCTGGTCTGGCTGGCGGTGCTGGCGCTGTTCGTGATCGCCGGTTTCGTCGCCTGAGGCGAGCGCCGCCGGTTTGCCGTTTGAGACCGTTTAGCCGAAACCGACGCCCCCGCATGGATGGGGGTAGGGGGGCGCCGCTCGGCCTGCGTTTGTACGGACAGGTTTCCAGGAATCCTGCGAGCCGCGCGAGTAGCGCGTTCCCCCCGGCCGGGCCGGCGGGTCGAACGCCGGTCCTGCCTTGGGGGCGGACGGACCCGCGCGCCGCCGGCGCATTGGCGACCGGCCGCGCTGCTCAGCGCGGTTGCGACAAACAGCACGGTTCCGGCGACAGAGCGATGCAATACCCGTTACGCGACACAGGAGTCCGGTGGTCACGATCTGAACCCCTGTAAGGCGAGCGGTCCCGCATCGCGCCTGCGCGCCCTCACGTTTGCGGAGGACTCGATCTGGTGAATCGCTTCACGTCCATCATCCACGCCGGTTTCGCGCCTGGCATCGCCGCGCACGACGGCCAGGGCTTCGTTCACCCGGCCGACGCGCCTGGGCTAGTATCGAAGCAATTTCCTGGAGCGTGGACGAAGGTGGACGTGGGTCAGGATTCTCCAGCGGCGAACCAACCCGCTTCGACGCGTCAGGACGATGATCACTTCATCGTGTTCCTGCGCGAGCATCGCGAGCCGTTGATCGCGTTTCTGCGCAAATCCGCGGCGACGCACGAGGATGCGCAGGACATCGCCCAGGAAACGATGATGCGCATGCTGCGTTATCGCGACCAGCCGGCCGAAGCGCTGAAGATCCTGATGTACCGCATCGCGATCAACGCGCTCAACGACCGCGGGCGGCGCCAGAAAACCCGGCATGCGCCCGAGCACGTCAGCCTCGACGAGGACTATCACGCGCTGCCTTCGCAGGAACCCACGCACGATCAGCGCGTGGCGACCGAGCAGGAATTGGCGCTGGTGCGTGCAGCGATCATGCAATTACCGATGCGCAGTCGACAGATCTATCTACTCAATCGCATCAACGGCATGAGTTACACACAGATCGCGCGTCATTGCGGTATTTCTGTAAAGGCAGTGGAGAAGAATATCGGCCGGGCGCTCGCGCTTTTGCGCGCACGCATGAAGGACAGCGGCTTCGAGACCTTACAAGCACCATGAAGACATCAACTTCCGCATCGATGGATCCGAACACGGCGCTTTCCGGCGAAGGCCGCGCCGAAGCGTGGGTCGCGCGGCTCGCGTCGCCCGAGTGCACGGCGCAGGAACGCGCCGAGTTCGATCGCTGGCTCGACGAGTCGCCGCAACACGTCGACGAGTACGTGCGGGCCGAGCGCACCCATCAACTGGCCGCGGCCTTGGCCAACGACGAGATGCTGCAGGCGGCCGCGCGCATCGCCTGGCGCACCACCGGGCGCGAAGCGACGCGTTCGCGCTGGTGGGCGCCGACCGCGCTGGCCGCGTCCTTGCTGGTCGCGACCGTGGTCGGCGTGACCTGGCTGCGCACTGCGCCGGCGCCGGTCGCCGACGAACGCCATGCCACCGCGGTCGGCGAGCAGCGTTCGCTGCGCCTGGCCGACGGCACCCGGGTATTGCTCGACACCGATTCGGCGATCGTCGCGCGCTTCAGCGAGCGCGGCCGCGAAGTCGTGCTCGACCGCGGCCGGGTCCGGTTCGAGGTCGCCGCCGATCCGGCGCGTCCGTTCCTGGTCAAGGCGGGTCGCGGCGAGATCCGCGACATCGGCACCACCTTCCAGGTCGAGAAGACCGATGCCGTGGTCAGCGTCGGCCTGATCGAGGGCTCGGTGATCGTCTCCGGCGGCGTCGCCCAGGCTTCGAGCACCCTGCAACCCGGCCAGCAGCTCAGCTACGACGACAGCGGCCGCCTCGGCGCCGCCGAACCCCTGGACATCAAGGCCGCCCAGGCCTGGCCGGCCGGCAACCTGGTGTTCAAGAACCGCCGCCTGGACGCCCTGCTGCTGGAAATGAACCGGTATTCGGCCACCAAGCTGCGCCTGGCCGAGCCCGGCCTGGGCGCGATCCCGGTCAGCGGCGTGTTCCACATCGGCGACCAGGCCTCGCTGCTGGAGGTCCTGGAACGCGGTTGGTCGCTGAAGGGCGAACCGAACGACGACGGCGACATCGTCCTGCGCCGCAAATCCGGCTGACCCGGCCTCTGTGGGCCGCGTCGATGCTATGGTTGGACAGCGCCGTCAACAGGGGGCGCCGAGTTCCGCTCTGGTCTGATCGATGCGGTTGGTGGATGGTCAAGATTTCCTATGCGTTCATCGTTTCCGTCGCGCTGACATTCGCGCCTGAAGTCGGGGCCCATCAGGCTCCCAAAGGCGATTTCACTGCAGATGGCTACCGCATCCAGGCCGGCGCGCTGGATGATGCACTCAATGCCTTCGCGGCCCAAAGCCGCGTACAGATCCTCTATTCCCCGTCGTTGGTCGCGAACCGCCGCAGCAGCGGCCTGAACGCCCATGTCTCGGCGCGCGACGCGCTGGCCCGTTTGCTGCAGGGCACCGGCCTCACGGCGGTAGCCGTAAACGCCAATACCTACTTGCTGCAGGTCGTGCCGCGCCCGCGACCGGTCGCGGCGCCTCGTGCGACCGTGCGGCGGGACACCTCCGGTCCGGGTTCGCCGACCCAGCTCGACACCGTGCACGTCACCGGCACGCGCATCCCGCGTTCGGCCTTCCAGACCTCGACCCCGCTGACCATCATTACCCGCGAGCAGATCCGCTCGAGCGGGCACCAGACCCTGTTCGACCTGTTGCGGCTGATGCCTGGCATGACCGGCCACCACCCGCGCGACGTCGCCACCGCCGGCGGCGCCTCGCAGGTGCCCTCGGCCGCGGCGGCCTCGTCGAGCCTGTACTCGCTGGGCCCGCGTGCGACCTTGTTCCTGGTGGACGGCCGGCGCATCGCGAACTACGGCCTGGTCTCCACCGACATGGGCGCACTCAGCGATCTCAACGGCATCCCGTTGAGCATGATCGACCGCATCGAGATCCTGCACGGCGGCGCCTCGGCCATTTACGGCGCCGACGCGATGGCCGGCGTGGTCAACATCATCCTCAAGAAGGACTACAGCGGCGGCGAAGTCACCGCCAATTTCGGCGTGTCCGAGCGCGGCGACGCCGAGCAGCAGCGCTTGTCGGTCAATCTCGGCCTGCAGACCCGCGGCGGCGGCAACGTCTTCCTCAGCGCCGATCACTTCACCCGCAACCCCCTGGTCGGCAGCCAGCGCGACTGGAGTACGGTCAATCAGGAAGACACCGGGTTGCAGGATGCGCGTATTCCGTTCGGCTACTACTTCGGCAATTACTACATTCCCATCAAGGGTTGCGAAGACCTCGACGTCGGCAGCGAGGGCCAGGCCTGCAGCCTCGACCGCGCCCGCTACGTCAGCCTGCAGCCGGGCATCACCAGCAACGCCTTCTACGGCCACTACCGCCAGCCGGTCGGCAGCCACAGCGAAATCTACGCCGACGTGCGCGCGACCCGGGTGGTCCTGGAGATGCAGAACGCGCCGTTCTTCGGCCTGGTGAACCTGCCCGACGACAGCCCCGACGCGTTCGCGCCGATGCCGATCCTGCCCCTGGCCTACGCTTTCTCCGAGGTCGGGCCGGTGCGCAACCGCACCACCACCACCACCCGCGACTCGACCCTGGGTTTCCGCGGCTACCGCGGGCGCTGGGAGTGGGATGTCAGCCTGGCCCAGCGCCGCAACAAAGTGCTTAACCGCATCGACGGCCTGATCGACGAGCCCAAGCTCGAAGAAGCGGTCGAGGCGGAAAAATTCAGCTTCACCAAGAAAGGCAACACCGAAGAAGTGATCGAGGAAATCTCGCCGCAGAACACCCTCGGCGGCGAAGTCATCCTCGACAGCGTGGTCGCCAACTTCGACGGCCCGTTGTTCGCGATGCCCGCCGGCGACGCCACCGTCGCGGTCGGCGCCGAGGCGCGCCGCGAACGCCTGCGCAGCCGCCCCGGCGGGGCGTTCATGCGCGGCGAGGTGGCCTTGGCGCAAAAGATGGATGCGCGCAATTCGCACCGCTACGACTCCGCGCTGTACGCCGAGATGAACCTGCCGCTGCACGAGAGCCTGTCGATCGACGCCGCCTGGCGCGTCGACCACAACGGCGGCCATGGCAGCCGGGTCTCGCCGAAGGCGGGGTTCAAATGGTCGCCGCTGCAAAGCCTGACCTTGCGCGGCTCGGTCGGCGAAGGCTATCGCGCACCGACCCTGTTCGAGATGCGCCGGCCGATGACTTTCGGCGACACCGCTATCGTGCCGTGGAACTCGGCCACCGACCCCTGCCTGATCCAACTCAGCGAAACCAGTTGCCAGGTCGACAAGCACGCCACCGTCAATTCCAAGCTCAAGCCGGAAACCTCGCACAGCCGCACGCTCGGCATGATCTGGTCGCCGACCGACGCTTTCAGCCTGAGCGTCAACCACTACCGCATCCGCCGCAACAACGAGATCCTGGTGATCAACTCGCTGCAGCGGCCGGAGTTGTACCCGGAAGCCCTGGTGCGCGATTCCGACGGTTACCTGATCGGCGTCGACATGTACCTCGACAACGTCGGCAGCACCGACGTGCGCGGTTGGGAGTTCGATGCCGACTACCGCTTCGAGACCGCGCGCCTGGGCAAGTTCGCGCTGCGCCTCAACGGCCACTACCTCGATCACCTGATCCGGCGCTCGCACCCGAAAGTCGACGCGCTCGACTATGCCGGCTACACCACGCCGAACCGCAGTGCGCTCGGCAGCGTGCAGTGGAGCTACCGCAACTGGATCACGACCCTCAACCTGCGCTACATGGGGCCGGCCAAGGTCGATTTCGGCGACCCCACCAAGAGCTGTTACAAGACCTGGCAGGTCAGCGGCAAATGCCGCACGCCGAGCGCGACGGTGACCGATCTCAACATCGCCTACGGCGGCTTCGAGCACTGGCTGCTGAGCCTCAACGTCAGCAATCTGAGCGACCACACGCCGGTCAATTACGACGAAAGCCCGGGCGGTTACAGCATCGTCGACGACGATCCGGTCGGGCGCTATTACCTGGTCAGCGCGACGTATCGTTTTTGAGCGGCCAGGCGGCGCGCGATCAGCCCGGTGCGAGCCAGGCGAACGGCCACCACGGCAGGTTGCGCAGCAACCAGAAGCCCAACAGCAGGCCGATCCAGAATTTCGCGCTGATCAGCGTGGCGACGACGGCCTTCGGCAGCGGCAGCCGATAACCGAAGCCCTGCAGCGCCAGCAAGGGCACCGCGATCATCAACAAGGGCAGCAGCGGGTTCATCGCCATCATCTGGGCGAAGTCGCCGTGCACCAGCGCGTGCAAGGCGCGGGTCATGCCGCAGCCGGGGCAGTACAGGCCGGTGAACTCGTAGAACAGACAACCCGGCAGCGGGCTGCCTGCGGCGCTGGGATCGAAGCGCCGTAATACCCATACGCCGGCGGCCGCCGCGGCCGTGGAGGCTGCGGCGGTCGCGGCGAGCGCGAGATGGCGCGATCCGGGTTTCATGGTGTCGCTGCGGCGCTGCCTGAAGCGATCAGCGCGTCTGCATGCGCTGGAATTCCTGCAGCGCATCGCCGTACAGGAAGGAGGCGCCGTTGATGAAGAACGACACGATCATCCAGATCAGGCCGAGCACGGCCAGGCCGGTGCAGACCCAGGTCCAGATCTTCGCGTTCTCCGAAGCGCGGCGCGCGCCGGCTTCGTCGCCGGAAGCGAACTTGCCGTTGACCTGGCTGCCGTAGACGATCGCGACGATGCCGGGGATCGAGCCGACCATGCAGCACAGGCAGAACGTCAGCACGGTGACCGTGATCGACCAGGCGAGGTAATTCGGATACGGCGAAACTGGTGCTCCGGCGGACGGCTGATTCATGAGATCCCCTTTCTCGAACGATGGATGCCGCGACGCGGCGGTCGGGGCATCCTATCAGCGCGCCTTGCGGCCCGGCACTCCCGGCCGGGCGTTCGCGGCCCGATCTCCAGCCCGATATACCGCTGGACCGGCGGCGCTCAGGCGCGGTCGCCGCGCAGCGCGCGCACCTGGGCTTCCAGCGACTCGGCGCTGACCGTTTCTGCCTGCAACGGCGGATCGGCGACCACTTCGACATGGGCGCGGAAACGCCGCGGCACCCGCATCCGCGCCAGACGACCGCCTTCGGCGCGCGCATTGCGCCGGCTCCACATGCTCGACCACATGCCGCGCAGCGCCATCGGGATCACCGGCACCGGCCGCTTGTCGAGGATGTGTTCGACGCCGGACTTGAATTTGGCGATCTCGCCGTCCTTGGTCAGGGCGCCCTCGGGGAAGATGCCGACCAGTTGGCCGTCGTCGAGCGCGGCCTCGATTTCCTCGAACGCGCGCCGCATCACCTCCGGGTTTTCCTTCGCGCCGGCGATCGGGATCGCCTTGGCGGTGCGGAAAATCCAGCTCATCACCGGGATGTTGAAGATCTTGTAGTACATGACGAAGCGCACCGGCCGCGGGATGCTCGCGCTGAGGATCAACGCGTCCATGTAGCTGACGTGGTTGCACACCACCAGCGCCGCGCCTTCGTCGGGAATGCGTTCGGTGCCCGACACCCGCAACCGGTACAGGGTGCGCACCAGCACCCAGCTCAGGAAGCGCATCAGGAACTCGGGCACGATCGTGAAGATGTAGATCGCGACCACCGCATTGGCGATCGCCAGGGCCAGGAAGATCTGCGGGATGGTCCAGTGGAAGAACTTCTGCACGATCACGCCGAGCGCGGCGGCCAGGACGATGAAGGCCGCGTTCTGGATGTTCATGCCGGCGATCACGCGCGACAGCTCGTTCTTCGGCGTGCGGTTCTGGATCAGCGCGAACAGCGGCACGACGAAGAAACCGGCGAACACGCCGATGCCGACCAGGTCCATCATGATCCGCCAAGCGCCTGGCTGGGCGACGAAACCGGCGACTTCCAGGCCGCTGACCGTGGCCGGACCGCTGCGGGCGAAGAACAGGTCGACCATGAAGGCGCTCATGCCGAACGCGCCGAGCGGCACCAGGCCGATCTCGACGGTGCGCGCCGACAGCCGTTCGCACAGCATCGAGCCCACGCCGGTGCCGACCGAGAACAGCGCCAGGGCGAAGATGTACAGCGTCTCCGCGCCGCCGAGGTTGTCGACGGCGTAGGTCGGCAACTGCGAGGTCAGCACCGTGCCGACGAACCAGAACCACGACACCCCGAGCACGGAGTTGCGCACCGCCGGCTGGCGCCGGGTCATGCGCAGCACCTTGACCGACTCGGGGATCGGGTTCCAGTTGATCTTGAGCCCCGGCTCGCCGGCGTCGGCGCGCGGGATCAGGCGGCTGACGATGTTGCCGGTGATCGCCAGGGCGACGATGGCGCTGGCTGCGACCACCGGGCCGTGGCTGCCGGCGAGCTTGAAGATCAGGCCGCCGAAGATCATCCCGACCAGGATCGAGATCGAGGTGCCCATCTCGACCAGGCCGTTGCCGCCGGTGAGTTCCTCGGGCTTGAGCACCGAGGGCAGGATCGAATACTTGACCGGGCCGAACAGGGTCGACTGCAGGCCGGTGCCGAACAGCGCGATCAACAGCAGCGGCAGGTTCTGGGTCAGGAACCCGACCGCGGCCAGCGACATGATCGCGATTTCCATGGTCGTGGTGATGCGGATCAGCTTGTGCTTCTCGAGCTTCTCGGCGATCTGGCCTGCGGTCGCCGAAAACAGGAAATAGGGCAGGATGAACAGCGCCGGCGCGAGGTTGGTATAGAGCGTGCGCTGCTCCGGACTGACGCCGAGATAGAACAGTAGGCCGATGATGGCTTGCCGGTAGACGTTGTCGTTGAAGGCGCCCAGGGCCTGGGTCAGGAAGAACGGCAGGAAACGCCGTTGGGTGAGCAACGCGAACTGGTTGTGCGCCATGCCGTCCTGCTTGTCCGATCAAACCCGCACGTCGATGTGCGGCTCGCGCGAAGGATTCGCCGGGCGAGCCTAACAAACCCGTCCCCGCGCCGTGTAGCGGGAACGGGCGGAGTAGCGGAAAAGTAGACTCCGAAGCTATGGCGCCAAGCCGCAACGCCTTTACCGAGGCGGTCCCGCCACGCTGCGATGGCCGCTCCTCTCGACCCGCCTTTGCGGTTCCGTCCAAGAACCGTCTTGCCGTTCCCCCTTCGAGAACGGGGCATGGGGCCGTTCTCGCTCCAGAGAACCGCGCTCCATGCCCTCCCCGCGTTCGAAGCCACGCCCCCGCCGTCTTTGTGTATCCCAATGTATCCGCGCCCGTTCCCGCCCGGCTTGCATACAAAACCCGGTGGCCGCGGACACGCGCCGGATACCCCGTCACGGTCGAATGCCCTGGTCCGCCCACCGCGCCAGGAGCCCGCCATGATCGCCGTATCGACCGACCGCCCACACGACCCGCAACGCCGCAGCCTGCTCGGCGGCGCCGTCTTGGCTCTGCTCGCCGCTCCGCTCGGCGCTGTCGGTTCCGTCTTTGCCGAGCCCGCCAGCAGCGCCGGCCCTCGCCGTGCCGCCACTGCGGCCGTCTGGGGCCCGCTCAAGCAAATCGACGCCGGCGTGCTGCGCGTCAGTTACGCCGAACTCGGCCCGCGCCATGGTCCGCCGGTGCTGCTGCTGCACGGCTGGCCCTACGACATCCACACCTACGCCGAGGTCGCGCCGCGTCTGGCTGCGCGCGGCTACCGCGTCATCGTCCCCTATCTGCGGGGCTACGGCGCCACCGTCTTCCTCTCCGCCGACACCCCGCGCAACGGCCAACAGGCCGCGCTCGCCGCCGATGCCATCGCCTTGCTCGACGCGCTCGGCATCGACTCGGCGATCGTCGGCGGCTGCGACTGGGGCGCGCGCACCGCCGGCATCCTGGCCGCGCTGTGGCCGCAGCGCTGCCGGGGCCTGGTCTCGGTCAGCGGCTACCTGATCGGCAGCCAGCAGGCCAACCAGGCGCCCTTGCCGCCGAAGGCCGAGCTGCAGTGGTGGTACCAGTTCTACTTCGCCACCGAACGCGGCGAGCGCGGCTATGCGCAGAACCGGCGCGAATTCTCGCGCCTGATCTGGGAACTGGCCTCGCCGCAATGGCGCTTCGACGACGCGACGTTCGAGCGCAGCGCCGCCGCGTTCGACAACCCCGACCATGTCGCGGTGGTGATCCACAACTACCGTTGGCGTCTCGGCCTGGCCCAAGGCGAACCGCAATTCGACGAGCTCGAAGCGCGCCTGGCCCAGGCGCCGGCCATCGCCGTGCCCACCATCACCCTGGAAGGCGATGCCAACGGCGCCCCGCACCCGCCGGCGGCGGCCTATGCGCGCAAGTTCACCGGCCCCTACGCGCACCGCGAACTGCGGGGCGGCATCGGCCACAACCTGCCGCAGGAAGCGCCGGAGGCATTCGCGCAGGCCATCGTCGAGGTGAACGCGCTATGAGCCGACCGTTCGCAGCGGTGCGTCACGGCTCTGCTCTTGCCGTTCCTCTTTGAAAAAGAGGAGGAATGGAGGCCTTGCTCCAACCCAGCGCAACCGCAACCGCAACCACAACAGCAACAGCGCAAATCCCGCGCCCCTGCTGCACAGGCGCCGCCCCCTCTCCAAAGGGGGGGCAACGGCAAACGGCGTTGTCTACCAAGCCGCGCAAGTGCCAAGCCATCGCTTTTGCCGTTACCACTGAATCGCATTGGTGGTTTTCCGTCCTGCCGCTGAGGGTTTTGCCGGGTGCCGGACGCCGGCGGCAATGTCGACATTGGCCGCATCCGTCGTAGGAGCCCGGTCCATGCACGTCCGTCATTGCCGCTTCATTGCCGTCCTGCTCGCCGCTCTCGCCATTCCGGCGGTATCCGCCCTGGATCTCGGCACCCTGCCTGTCGACACGCCGCAGGTGACGCCGTCGGCGCCCGTGTCGAGCTACCTGCACGACGTGTCGCAGCCGATTCCCGGGGTGAGCTGGATGACCGGCATCACCGAGCATCACCGCATCACCATGGCCGACGGCGTGGAACTCGATGCCTGGATCGTGCGGCCGGACGTGGCCGGTCCGGTGCCGCTGGTGCTCGAACTCACCCCGTATTACGGCGGTGGCGATCCGACCGTGACCAAGCCGGTCAGCAACGCCGCGAGCTACCCGTACAACATCGCCATTGCCGCGCCGTTCCAGGAGCTGATCAAGCGCGGCTACGCCTTCGGCATCCTGTCGATGCGCGGCACCGGCGCGTCCGGCGGCTGCTTCAGCATCGGCGGGCCGCAGGAGGCCAAGGACATGGCGACCGCGATCGAATATTTAGCCGCCCAGCCCTGGTCCAACCAGGCGGTCGGCGCGATGGGCGTGAGCTACGACGGCACCGCGCCACAGGACCTGTGGGTGGAAGCGCCGCCGCACCTGAAGACGATCGTGCCGATCAGCGGCATTTCCGACATGTACAAGTACAACTACGTCAACGGCGTGACGATCGAAGACACCCGGGGCTTCAATACCTACTACTGGCTGCTCGACGGCATGGTCCCGGCCGGTCTGGAAGGCGGCAGCCAGCTGCTCGATCCGGTCACCGCTCCCGATGCGGTGACCGGCGAGGTCTGCAAGGAGCGCATCGACGTTACCGCGGAAGGCTTCACGTCCCTCATCGCCGGCGACAAGACCCCGTACTGGCAGGCGCGCGACCATCTCGCCGCACTCAAGGCCGACCCGTCGAAGAAGCGCGCCAGCGTGTTCTACATCCACGGCCTGCAGGACTGGAACGTCAAGCCGCACAACATGGAGGGCTGGATTGAAGCCTTGCAGGGCAGCAACGTGCCGTTCAAGGCCTGGCTCGGCCAATGGGATCACGCCTGGCCGGACCGCAGCGACTGGATCACGGTAATGACGGCGTGGTTCGACCAGTTCCTCAAGAATCGCAACACCGGCATCCTCGATGCGCCCAGGGTGCAAGTGAAAGACGACGCCGGGAAGTGGCGCAACGAGCCGCGGTGGCCCGCTACCGGCAAGAAAGTGACGCTGTACCCGCAGGTGACCGGAACGCTCGGCACCACCCAGAGCGTGGGCTTTGCGGACTACAACGATTATTCCGGTCAGGACGTCAACGAAACGGCGCCGCTGCCCGACGATCGCGTCGCGTTCGTCACCGCGCCGCTGGCCAACGATTTGCACCTGTCCGGCATGCCGCGTTTCGAGGGCATCGTCGCCTCCACCGGCGCGCGCGCCAACCTGATGTTGACCCTCGCCGAACAATTGCCGGACGGCACGCTGCGTCCGTTCAACTTCGCCTCGCTCAGCCTGAACCACGCCGAGAGTCTGGCGCACGGCAAGCCGAGCGTGGCCGGCGAACCGCAATACGTCGGGGTGAACTTCTATCCGCAGGAAGACGTGGTGCATGCCGGCAACCGGCTGGTGCTGCTCGCCGCGGGCGATCTGATGTTCTATGGGCAACCGGGCCCGGCGATGGCGCCGTTGGCCACGGGCTCGCAGATCATCCTCGACCTGGCGAGCAGCAAGCTGGTGCTGCCGAACGACACGACCTTGAGTTACGAAATGCCCTGAGCTGCGGCGCCCTTTCAAAAGGGGACAACGGCAAACTGCCGTCTATCCCCTCCACAGTCTCAAGGCGCCGCTTTCGCCGTTCCCCCTTTGAAAAAGGGGGCCGGGGGGATTTGCTTTTGCGCTGACGCAAAGCGATAGCAAAAGCTCGAATCCTGCGTCTGCCGCGCAGACACCGTCTACTTTCCTAACGGGGGGCAACAACGGCCGCTGTCGCTTAGCACCCGCCCGCTCAACGCCCCGCCGCATCCTGCCAGTCCGCCGAACCTTCGGGCCGCTCCCGTGCGATCCGCGACCACGCCGGCTCCTGCCGCCAGCGCCGCGTAGTGCGCTGGAAAAACTGGCTGTTGGGCACCTGCAGCACCGAGTCCTCGCCGTCGGCGTGGACCTCCTGCAAGGTGGTGTAGATGAAGTTGATGTCGACGACCCGCCCGCGCAACCCCGGCTTGTCGCCGTTTTCCAGCACCTCGATATAGTCGTACAAGCGGAACGGCCGGGTGGTCAGGATCAGGAACGCGCAGAAAATATTCGACAACACGCTCCACGCGGCGAAGAACGCCACCGCGCCGACCGCGACGAAGCCGGTCAGCGTCGTCCACACCACCGAGCCGGAAATACCGAGCCGGTTGAGGAACAGCAGCAGCGCGGTGATGTAGATCAAGGTGCTCAGCACACGTCGCAGCCCCAGCCCGAACGCCGGCGCGATGTCGTAGCGGGCGCAGACCCGCCGCACCAACTGCCGCAGCAGCGTGGTCAGCAGCCAGGCCCCGACCAGGATCGCCAGAGCCTCGCCCAGCTTCATGGCGATATAGGCGCCTTGTGCGATCGTCGGCGACATGGATGCGGTGTCCTTGGCTCGAAAAATTGACCGGCAGTGTAAGAGGACATTGGTTAGCGTGTCGTGCGCAGCTTGTCGATCTCGATCGTGCTGGAAAACGCCGGACCGGCCGAGCGCACCCAATGGACCCGCGACACCGGACTCGCCCAGGTCCCTCGCGTCCGCCGTCCGCTGATCGAACAGGAAGTCGCCGACATCGTGGTCCTCCTGAAGTATCTGGTTGCAGATCGGGGCATCGACCTGGAACAGACCGTGGCCGACAAGCTGCGCGGCGATGCCGAGCGCTATCGCGTCGCCAAGCCCCGGGGGACGATGAAGAAATACAACGAGCTCTGATCTGAAGCGACATCGCCACGGAAGCGAGCTCGGCATGGCTCAGCTGCCGGGTGTCATCCGGAGACGTAACCGTCGGCCCAGCCCTGAACGTCTTCATCCAACTCGTATTCAGTGATGTGGAACCCCTCAACGGTCTCGCTGCCAGGCGCAACAATGCCCGGCAGATCACGAAACCCGAGTTGCTTGTTGAAGCGTGCAACAGCTTCGCGAGCACGGGAGTCTGAGTTGTACACACCCAATAGCTTCACGTCTTCATCGCCGCCCGGGACGACATGAAGATGATGGAGAATGAATACTTTGCTCATGGGATAAGCCCCGGTGGCCATGTCATCGTGAGGTGAAGATTATGCCGCCGATCATGCGCGAAACTGGCTGGCATCTCGCCCCCAGCCAGCCTCGCCCGGCTACGCTGAGGCGGTACCTTGGGAATAGGAGGTCGCCATGTCTGCGGATACCAAGACACCGTTGGATCAGGTCAATGCGGCGCTGAACCAGCTCAAGGAAATGCGTCATTACGCCAAGAACTACGTCGAGCAGTTGACCGCGCAGTGGCTGCTGTTCGACGGCGAGTTGAAGAAGCTCAAGCAGGCGGAAAACATCGAGGAACTGATGACGCGACAGGGCGAGTTGTACGACGCCCTGGAGAAGGAGATCGCCGAACTGGAGGTCGTGGTGGTGGCCTTGCAGCCGGCGCCTGAGGAGGGTGCTGCGTAGCGGTTTCTCTCTCGCCTTTGTGTGAGGCGGACGGCGCGGAATCGGGCCTTGGCTTGCGCGGCCTCGATGTTTGGCGATGAATTCGATGTCTTGCCGCGTCCCGTGATCGCGGCTTGCGCCGCTCCTACCCCTGTGTCGCTGAGCGACGTCGAGGCGGTGGGTTCTGCGTGTGCGTCAGTCGCGTCTCACGCCGCTCCTGCAGGCGGGGCGGGGGCGCTTTCGGGAGTGAGGGAGCTCCGTCCCTGTCAATATCTTAGCCGACTGGGGGCTTGCGGCAAGCCCCCGGGCATGGTGCTCAATCGCCCGCCGTAGCGAGGCTACGGAACCGGGAGATGGGTTATGAGCATGTGGTTATCGAAGTGGGCCGTGCGGGAGCGCGGGAATCGTGGTGGCGCGAGTGATACGGCGACGGATCGCCGCCATCCAGGGCTGCGCGCGAATCAGGGGCGCGACGCGCGCGCGGCGAGTCGGCATGAGGTGATCATCGCCGGTGGCGGGCCAACCGGCTTGATGTTGGCGGGCGAGCTGGCTTTGGCCGGTGTCGACGTGATCGTGGTCGAGCGGCGCGCGAGCCGGGAGCTGGCCGGGTCGCGCGCGGGCGGGCTGCATGCGCGCACGCTCGAAGTGCTGGATCAGCGCGGCATCGTCGATCGGTTTCTCGCGCAGGGGCAGGTGGCGCAGGTCGCCGGCTTCGCCGGGGTGGTGCTGGATTTGAGCGGCTTTCCGACCCGCCATCCCTATGGGCTCGGGCTATGGCAGAA
Source organism: Lysobacter sp. 22409 (assembly GCF_052045105.1). Lineage (NCBI taxonomy): Bacteria > Pseudomonadati > Pseudomonadota > Gammaproteobacteria > Lysobacterales > Lysobacteraceae > Lysobacter > Lysobacter sp. 22409. Next base: position 158,068 of record NZ_JBQEOE010000006.1, read on the forward strand.
CCATATCGAACGCATTCTCGCCGACTGGGTCGACGAGCTCGGCGTGAACATCCATCGCAGATGCGAGGTGGTGGGCTTGGTGCAAGACGAGGCCGGCGTCGAGGCCGCGCTGTCCGACGGTACGAGCTTGCATGCGCAGTATCTGGTCGGCTGCGATGGCGGGCGCAGCCGGGTGCGCAAGGCGGCCGGCATCGATTTTCCGGGTTGGGACGCGACCACCAGCCATCTGATCGCCGAGGTCGAGATGGCGCAGACGCCGCCCTTGGGTATCCATCGCGGCGGCTTCGGCATCCATTCCTTCGGCCGGGTCGAGTACGAGATCCGCAACGGCGAAGTGATCTACGGCGACACCGGGCCGGTGCGGGTGATGCTGACCGAGGCGCAGGTCGGGGGCGGCGGCGAACCGACGCTGGAGGATTTGCGTGCGGCCTTGATCGCGGTCTGCGGGACCGACTACGGCGTACACAGCCCGACCTGGATCTCGCGCTTCACCGATGCGACGCGGCAGGCCGCGGCGTATCGCGAGCGGCGCGTGCTGTTGGCCGGCGACGCCGCGCACGTGCATGCGCCGGATGGCGGACAAGGTCTGCAACTCGGCGTGCAGGATGCGGTGAACCTGGGTTGGAAGTTGGCGCAGGTGGTCAAGGGGATATCGCCGGACAGTCTGCTCGACAGCTATCACACCGAGCGTCATCCGGTCGCGGCGTGGATGCTGCGTACGACGATGGCGTCGATCGCGTTGCGGCGCAGCGACGAGCGTACGACGGCCTTGCGCGAGACCGTCGCGGAGTTGCTCGGGGTGGAGGAGTCGCGCCAGCGGTTTGCGGCGATGTTGTCGGGATTGGGGATTCGTTACGAGCTCGGCGACGGGCATCCGCTGCTCGGGCGGCGCATGCCGGATCTGGACTTGCTCGTCGCCGATGAGCCGGTGCGGGTGTATGCCTTGTTGCGCGAGGCCCGGCCGGTGCTGCTCGATTTCGGTGCGCCCGGTGCCGTCGATATCGGGTCTTGGGCGGACCGGGTTCGCGCGGTTGACGCTCGTTACGACGGCGCCTGGGAGCTGCCGGCGTTGGGTGCAGTGACGGCGCCGGCGGCGGTGTTGATCCGGCCGGACGGGTACGTGGTGTGGGTGGGTGATGGGAGCGATGCCGGGTTGAGCACGGCGTTGAGCGAATGGTTCGGTGGAGCGAATACGGCGTAGCGGTCGTGGTTTATATCGACGGCGACGGCTTTGAGGTTTCTGCGTATTCCGTGGTCGCGGCTCACGCCGCTCCTACAGGAGCCGGGTCGATGGCGTCGCGAGATCGGAGCATGGCGGTCGCGGCTTGCGTCGCTCCTACCCTGGGCTGCGTTGCCTTGTAGGAGCGAGGTGAGTCGCGACCGAACTGCCGGGGGCGGAGAAACGGCCGGGAGAGGAGGCTCTTCCGGCCGTTTCGGTTTATGCGCAGCGATGGATGAAACTTGGCTTCAGCCCTTCGCCGCCTGTTCGCGTTCGATCGCGCGCCAGCCGATGTCGTTGCGGTGGAACTCGCCGTCCCAGCGGATCTTGGCGAGGGCGGCATAGGCCTCGCGCTGGGCCTGGGCGACGTCGTCGCCGAGGGCGCAGACGCACAGCACGCGGCCGCCGGCGGTCAGCACCTCGCCGTTGGGGCCGAGTTTGGTGCCGGCCTGGAACACTTTGGCGTGCGGCGGCTGCGGCGCGGTCAGGCCGTGGATGACGTCGCCGGCCTGCGGCGTTTCCGGGTAGTTCGCCGCGGCCATGACCACGCCGAGCGAGGGGCGCGGGCTCCACTGCGCCTGCATGCTATCGAGCTTGCCGTCGAGCGCGGCTTCGACCAGGTCGAGCAAGTCGGAGTCCAGGCGCAGCATCACCGGCTGGGTCTCGGGGTCGCCGAAGCGGACGTTGAACTCGATGACCTTGGGCGCACCGGCCTGGTCGATCATCAGGCCGGCGTAGAGGAAGCCGGTGAACGGCACGCCGTCGGCGATCATGCCGTCGACGGTCGGCATCACCACTTCGCGCATGACCCGTGCGTGCACGTCGGGCGTGACCACCGGCGCCGGCGAATAAGCGCCCATGCCGCCGGTATTGGGGCCGGTGTCGCCGTCGCCGACGCGCTTGTGGTCTTGCGAGGTCGCCATCGGCAGTGCGTGCTTACCGTCGACCATCGAGATGAAGCTGGCTTCTTCGCCGTCGAGGAATTCCTCGATCACCACGCGCGCGCCGGCGGCACCGAAGGCGTTGCCGGACAGCATGTCGACGACGGCGGCTTCGGCTTCTTCCAGAGTCATGGCGACGATGACGCCCTTGCCGGCGGCCAGGCCGTCGGCTTTGACCACGATCGGCGCGCCTTTCTCGCGCAGGTAGGCGAGGGCGGCGTCGACCTCGGTGTGGACGGCGTAGTACGCGGTCGGGATGCCGTGGCGGGCGAGGAAGTCCTTGGCGAAGGCCTTGCTGCCTTCGAGCTGGGCGGCCGCGGCGGTCGGCCCGAAGATGCGGTGGCCGTCGGCGCGGAAGCGGTCGACCACGCCGGCGACCAGCGGGGCTTCGGGGCCGACCACGGTCAGCGCCACGCCTTCGTCGGCGGCGAGCTTGAGCAGGCCGTCGATGTCGGTGGCGGCGACGGCGACGTTGCGGCACTTCTCCTCGTGCGCGGTGCCGGCATTGCCGGGCGCGACCAGCACCTCGTCGATGCGCGGCGACTGGGCCAGCTTCCAGGCCAGCGCGTGCTCGCGTCCGCCGGAACCGATAACGAGGATCTTCATGCGTGCTCCAGCGGGGGTAAGGACATCAGCCGCCGATTTTACGCGCTGGCAGGGGGCGGGGCGACCGCTGCACGCCAAGCCTGGCGCAGCGAGGCTCCGGGTAGAAGCGGCGCAAGCCGCGATCTCCGGCCGGAGAGGTGGTTCAGCAGGAGAGGTGTCGCTTCGGAGAAGTGTGTTGCGCTGGAGGGGCCGGGCTTCGAGCGGTCGCGGCTTGCGCCGCTCCTACCCCAAAGCTGGCGATCGCCGCGGTCGGAGTGCGACCCGAAGCGCAGCAGGCATTACTGGATCAGCGCCTCGGCGCGGATCACCCCGTCCTCGCGCATCTTCGCCATGGCCAGGTCGGCCAGGCTGTCCCACAGCGGCGGCGGCAACCGGTTCTGGCGCAGGTGCCAGAGCAGGGCGAGGGATTGATAGCGGCCCTCGCGCCAGGTCAGGGTCGCGCGCCAGGCCGGCTGCAGGGTCTGCGGGTCGAGCAGTTCGACGCGGTAGGCCTGTTCGGCGATTTCGCGGCCGTCGCGCTTCATGCCGTCGAGCGACACCCGCAGCACCGGCGCGCCGACCTCGCGGATCGCCTGGGTGGTGCGGGCCTGGTGCTGCATCGCCGCGGCGCGGGCGCTGGCTTGTGCGACCTGGCCGAAGCGTTCTTCGTCGCTGCGCGCAGACAAGGCCTGGGTTTGGTAACCCAACTCGCTCAGGCGCCGCTCGAGCGCGCGTGCGAGCCGTGCGGTCGAGTCGCGGCGCAAGCCGGCGTCGAGGTTCAGGGACACGTCCGGCTCGACCAGCAGCACGGTCACCGCGCGTCCGGCGGCGCGGTAGTCGCCGAGGGTCTCGCTGTCGACCGCCTGCCGGCGCGAATACTGCCAGCCGGCCCAGCCGGCGATGACCACGCACAGCATCGCCAGCACGAGCAGTTTGCGTGCGATCGAACGGCCCAGCGTGTGTCGCGGCGGCGGTCGGTTCATGGCGGAGAGGGCGCCGCCAGTGGCTGGCAGCGATAAGTCGGGAGTTCGCAAGCGGCGCGGATGCAACGCATCCGCGCCGTTCGATCAATGACGGAAGTGGCGCACGCCGGTGAAGACCATCGCCAGGCCGTGCTCGTCGGCGGCGGCGACGACTTCGTTGTCGCGCATCGAACCGCCCGGCTGGATCACCGCCTTGATCCCGGCGGCCGCGGCGGCGTCGATGCCGTCGCGGAACGGGAAGAAGGCGTCGGAGGCCATCACCGAACCGGGCACGATCAAACCGGCTTCCTCGGCCTTGAGCGCGGCGATCTTGGCGCTGACGACGCGGCTCATCTGGCCGGCGCCGATGCCGATGCTGCGGTGGTCGCGCGCATAGACGATGGCGTTGGACTTGACGAACTTGGCGATGCGCCAGGCGAACAACAGGTCGGCGAGTTGGGCGTCGGTCGGGGCGAGCTTGCTGACCACCTTGAGCTCGTCGCGGCCGACTTCGCGCAGATCGCTGCTCTGGATCAGCAGGCCCGAGCCGATGCGCTTGACGTCGTGCCGGTTGCGGCCGTCGCCGTGCGGGATGCGCAGCACGCGCACGTTGGCCTTCTTCTTGGCGTAGTCGAGCACGCCGTCTTCATAGTCGGGTGCGATCAGCACTTCGACGAACTGGCGGTCGAGGATGACTTTCGCCGTCGCCGCATCGAGCTTGGTGTTGAAGGCGATGATGCCGCCGAAGGCCGAGGTCGGGTCGGTGGCATAGGCCAGTTCGTAGGCATCGCCGCAGGCCACGCCTTCGGCCACGCCACAGGGATTGGCGTGCTTGACGATGACGCAGGCCGGGCGCTCGAACTGACGCACGCATTCCCAGGCCGCATCGGCGTCGGCGAGGTTGTTGAAGCTCAGCTCCTTGCCCTGCAGCTGGGTGAAGGTGGCCAGCGTGCCCGCCACCGGATGCAGGTCGCGGTAGAACGCGCCCTGCTGGTGCGGGTTTTCGCCGTAGCGCAGGTCCATGACCTTGACGAAATTGGCGTTGTGCTGAGCCGGGAAGGTCTGCGCGCTGCCGTCCTCGGCGATGGCCGAGAGGTGGTTGCTGATCGCGGCGTCGTACTGGGCGACGCGATTGAACGCGGCCACCGCCAGGGCGAAGCGGGTCTTGGCGCCGAGCGCGCCGTCGCCGGCGTCGAGTTCGGCGATGAGCTCGGCGTACTGGGCCGGGTCGGTCGCGACCGCGACGCGGGCGAAGTTCTTCGCCGCCGAACGCAGCATCGCCGGGCCGCCGATATCGATGTTTTCGATGATGTCGTCGAAGCTGCTGGCCGGGTTGGCCGCGACTTTCTCGAACGGATACAGATTCAGCACCAGCAGGTCGATCGCGGCGATGCCGTGTTCGGCCATTACCGCATCGTCGGTGCCGGCGCGGCCGAGCAGGCCGCCGTGGACCAGCGGATGCAGGGTCTTGACCCGGCCATCCATCATCTCCGGGAAGCCGGTGACCTCGGACACGTCGCGCACGGCCAGGCCGGCGTCGCGGATGGCCTTGGCGGTGCCGCCGGTGGAAAGCAGTTCGACCCCGCGCGCGGCCAGGGCCTGGGCGAGTTCGAGGAGACCGGTCTTGTCGGACACGGACAGCAGGGCGCGGCGGATTTTAACCGGCGTGCCGGGCAGGCGATCGGAGGTCATTCGGGGAGGTAGGGCAGCGGAAGGGCGCGGGAATTATAGGCTGCGGGGGACCCGGGCGCCGGCCGTTCATGCAGGTATGGCGGGGATTGCGTGGTTCCGGGCGGTTTGGCGGAACTCGGAGCAACGGGCAAATCCCCCGCGTCTGCTTCGCAGGCGCTGCCCCCTCTACCAAGGGGGCAACCGCCTGAGGGTCTGCAGCTCTCCGGCCTCGAACCTCCAACCGGTAACCGGCAGCGCGAAGCAGCAAGTTCGCCACTTCTGCGTCGGCCTCTGTCGTTCCCCCCTTTGGAAAAGGGGGGCAGGGGGGATTTCGCTCTCCGCATCCGGCGAAACGCCACGAGCGCGCAACTGCCCGGCGACCCCAGCGGGCACGGCACTGTCATCGCCCCGGCCAACGGCTAAGCTGATGCGCGACGGCCCACGCCGGGCAGGATGGAACGCACAGGGAATGGCATCGATCTACGCTTTGAAAGGGCGCTTCCAGGCGCTGCTGCGGCCGCTGGTGCGCCGCCTGCATGCGCTGGGCGTCAGCGCGAACCAGGTCACCGTCGCGGCGGCCGTGGTCTCGCTCGCGGTTGCGGCCGCGGTCGGCTGGGGCGCCGTCGCGCGGCCCTGGCTGTTCGCGCTGTTGCCGTTGTGGATGTTCCTGCGCATGGCGATGAACGCCATCGACGGCATGCTGGCGCGCGAGTTCGGCCAGCAGTCGCGCCTGGGCGCTTACCTCAACGAGCTGTGCGACGTGGTTTCCGACAGCGCCCTGTATCTGTCGCTGTTCGCGGTGCCGGGCCTCGCCGCGGCGCCGCTGTTCGTGTTCGTGCTGTTGGCCGCATTGACCGAGTACGCCGGCGTGCTCGGGCTGATGGTCGGCGCGCCGCGCCGCTACGACGGGCCGATGGGCAAGAGCGATCGCGCCTTCGGCATCGGTCTGCTCGGCGTCCTGCTCGCCGGCGGCTGGATCGGCGCGGCGATTACGGAACTCGCGCTCGTCTTCATGGGTCTGATGTGCGTGTGGACCGTGGCGCGCCGGGTGCGCGCCGGTTTGCGGCATGATGCCGCGCAAGACAGTGTCGGCCAACGACAAGGAGAACAGCGATGAGGGAACATCAGGAACGTCATTACGCGAGCTTCGACGACGCGCAGTTGTTTTATCGCCACTGGCCGGCGACGCAGGCCGCGGCGGGACAGCCGCGCCGCGCCGTGGTGCTGTTGCACCGCGGCCACGAACATTCCGGCCGGGTCGCGCACCTGGTCGGCGAGTTGAACCTCAACGACTGCGACTTTTTCGCCTGGGACGCGCGCGGCAACGGCCGCTCGCCCGGCGAACGCGGCGATGCGCCCGGTTTCGAGGCCCTGGTGCGCGATCTCGACCGCTTCATCGCCCACATCGCCGAGGCCCACGGCATCGCCGTCGAACAGATCGCGCTGGTCGCGCAGAGCGTCGGCGCGGTGGTCGCGGCGACCTGGGTCCACGACTACGCACCGCGCCTGCGCGCGCTGGTGCTGGCCTCGCCGGCCTTCAAGGTCAAGCTGTACGTGCCGTTGGCACGGCCGGGCTTGAAGCTGATGCAGAAGCTGCGCGGCAACTTCTTCGTCAACAGCTATGTGCAGCCGCAATGGCTGAGCCACGACCCCGAACGCATCGCCAGTTACCGCAACGACCCGCTGATCGCACGGCCGATCTCGGTGCGCGTGCTGCTGGGTCTGTACGAAGCCGCCGACCGCATCGTCGCCGACGCCCAGGCGATCACGGTGCCGACGCAGTTGCTGGTGTCGGGCGCCGACTTCGTCGTGCACCGCGGCCCGCAGGACCGTTTCTACGAACGCCTGGGTTCGGGCATCAAGGAGCGCCACCTGTTGCCGGACTTCTATCACGACACCCTCGGCGAGAAAGGCCGGGCGGCGGCGGTGAACCGCATCCGCGGTTTCGTCCAGGCGCGTTTCGCCGAACCCTTGCGCCGCGCCGACCTGCTCGACGCGCATCGCCATGGCCCGAGTTTCGAGGAATCGGAAAAGCTGTCCTGGCCGCCCGAGCGCTGGTCGCTGGCCGACTTGCGTTGGCGTTTCGTCCGTGCCGGCCTGCGCTTCGGCGGCCGCTTCTCGGAAGGCATCAGGCTCGGCATCGATACCGGTTTCGATTCCGGCAGCAGCCTGGACTACGTCTACCGCAACGAGGCGCGCGGCAGCGGGCCGCTCGGCCGCATGATCGATCGGAATTATCTCGAAGCGATCGGCTGGCGCGGCATCCGCGTGCGCCGCGCCCATCTGCACGAGTTGTTGCGGATCGCGATGCGTCGCCTGCGCGCGGCCGGCCTGCCGGTCGATGCGGTCGATATCGCCGCCGGTCATGGCCGCTATGCGCTGGAAGCGTTGGCGGGCGGCGCCGAGCGCGCCGACTCGATCCGCCTGCGCGATTACAGCGAGCTCAACGTCGACAAGGGCCGCGCCCTGATCGATGAGCTCGGCGCCGGCGCGATCGCGCGCTTCGACCAGGGCGATGCCTTCGACCGCAACGCGTTGGCGGCCCTGGATCCGCGCCCGACCCTGGCGGTGGTGTCGGGGTTGTACGAATTGTTCCCCGACAACCAGCAAGTGCGGCGTTCGCTCGACGGCCTGGCCGCGGCGGTGCCGGTGGGAGGCTATCTGGTCTACACCGGCCAGCCCTGGCACCCGCAGCTCGAATTCATCGCCCGTGCCCTGACCAGCCACCGCGGCGGCGAAGCCTGGGTGATGCGGCGGCGCAGCCAACAGGAGATGGACGACCTGGTCGCCGCAGCCGGTTTCCGCAAGATCGACCAGCGCATCGACGCCTGGGGCATCTTCACCGTATCGCTGGCGCAGCGGGTCGAGGCATGACCGCGGCGTTAGCGCCGCGCGGCTCGGGAGCGCCTGAGCCGCGTGGCTCATCGTCTGGGGCGCCGGAGCGGCGTCCCTGGGGCAGGGCGCTGCTGTGGCTGTCGTTGCTGGGGCCGCTGTTCTTCCTGAGCTACGGCTACGCCAATTCGGTGGCGGCCGCGCGCACCGACGTGCCGCACATCGTCTTCGCCTGGGAGCACGCGATTCCGTTCTGGGCCTGGACCATCGTGCCGTACTGGTCGATCGACCTGTTCTACGGCATCTCGCTGTTCGTCTGCCGCGACCGCCGCGAGCTCGACAACCAGGCGCTGCGTCTGTTGACCGCGCAGGCGATCGCGGTCGGTTGCTTCCTGTTGCTGCCCTTGCGCTACACCTTCCAGCGCCCCGACAGCGACGGCGTGTTCGGCTGGTTGTTCGACGTGCTGCTGGGCTTCGACAAACCCTTCAACCAGGCGCCGTCGCTGCACATCGTGCTGCTGATCGTGCTGTGGGTGCGTTTCGCCCACCATCTGGGCGGGCCATGGCGCTGGCTGCTGCACCTGTGGTTCGCATTGATCGGCGTGTCGGTGCTGACCACTTTCCAGCATCACTTCATCGATATTCCGACCGGCCTGCTGGCCGGCTGGCTGTGCGTGTGGTTGTGGCCCGAGCGCGTCGCCGCACCCTGGCGCGGCGCGGCTCTGGCGCGCGATCGGCAGCGTTGGAAGTTGGCGGCGGCTTATTGCACCGGTGCGGCGGTGCTCGCGTTCGCGGGGTGGTCGCTCGGCGGGGCGGCGTGGTGGCTGCTGTGGCCGGCCTGGTCGTTGGCGATGGTCGCCTCGAACTACGCCCTATTCGGCGCCGCGGGTTTCCAGAAGCGCGACGACGGGCGTTTGAGCCTGGCCGCGGGCTGGCTGTACGCGCCCTACCTGCTGGGCGCCTGGCTCAATTCGCGCTGGTGGACGCGGCGTGCGCCGCAACCGGTGGCGGTGGCCGACGGCGTTTGGCTCGGCCGTGTGCCGGGCGCGGGCCAGCGCGGCGAATTCGCCGCACTCGTCGATTGCAGCGCCGAGCTGTCGCTGCCGGCGTGGCGCGAAGGCGATGCGGTGCGGCCGATGCTGGACCTGGTCGCGCCGACGCCGGCGCAGTTGCGCGAGGTGGCGCAGGACATAGAGCGTGTGCGCGAACGCGGCAAGACCCTGGTCTGCTGCGCCCTGGGCTATTCGCGCAGCGCCGCGGCGATCGCCGCGTGGTTGCTGCTCAGCGGGCGCGCCGCCAACGTCGACGAAGCCATCGCGATCCTGCACAGGGCGCGGCCGGCGATCGTGCTCGGCGCGGCGCATCGGAGCGCACTGGAGGCCACGCTCGGCAGTGGAGACGCTGCCGATGCTGGACTGCCGGGAGGGCAGGTGGCATGACGAGCTCAACCACGACGTCGTTCGACCTGCGCGCCATGGCGGCCCTGCTGGCGCAGGGGAGGCAACTGCACGCGCTGTCGCTGCTATTGCTGGCGGCGGCGCTGCTCCTGGCGGCGCTGCCCGCGGTGGCCGTGGCGACGGCTACGTCGGGCGCGTTGCCGCTCGCGCTCAGCCTCGTCGCCGGCTTGCTGCAGTGCTATTACGCGCTGCGGGTGGATTTCGACGCGCGCCTGTTCCAGGCCGCTTCCGAAGACGAGGACAGTGCGCGCGCCGCACAACGGCTCGACGCGAGTCTGCTGGCGCTGGGTTTGCTCAAGCCCGGTCGCGAAGGCCGCGATTGGCCGGCGCGCTGGCGCGGTGCGCGTGGTCTGATGATGCGCCAGGCGATCGCCCTGTCGGTGCAGACGGCGGCCGTGGTGTGGGCGTATGGACGAGTGTGGGCATGAACGGAGTTCCCTTGGACGACCACGATATCTGGACGCCGCAACGGCAGGCGTTGTGGCAGCGTCTCAGCGATTACCGCTTCGGCGGCGATCGGCCCGAGGCGTTCGTCGACCGCGTCGCGCATGCCTGCCAGTCGACCCGCGAAACCGCGCAGGCGGCGATCGAGGAGTATCGGCGTTTCTGTTTTCTCGCCGTCGGCGCCGGCCATGCGGTCACCCCGAGCGAGATCGTCGATCGGGTCTGGCATACGCATATGACCGACACCCGCGACTACTGGCTGAAGTTCTGCCCCGAGGCGCTCGAACAGCCGCTGCATCATTCGCCCTCGCTCGGCGGGCTGGCGGAAGACGAGCGCCATCGCCGCCAATACTTCGCCACTGTCGACAGCTACCGGCGTTACTTCGGCGATCCGCCGACGCGGTTCTGGGCCGGCGAGCCGCAGCCGGCGCGCCTGACGGCGGACGAATCGGTGTGGTTGCCGCTGACCGAGGTCAACTCGCCCTGGTTGTTCGAGCCGAAGGGGCTGGGCCGGTGGTTCTGGGGCTGGAGCGGGCTGTTGGCCGCGGTCTTTCTGCTTGGCGGCGCCGGGAACGGCAGCTTCGATCCGCTGGAGTGGCGCGGCGGTTGGTTCCTGACCCTGTATTTCGCCGTGATCGGTTGGACGTATACGGCCGGCAACGCGGTGCAGCGCTTCATGCGCGGCCGCGACGGCCCGAGTGCGCAAACGCCGGCCGATTCGATCGAACTCGGCTTCCTGGCCGGCGGCGCCGAGCGCGCCGCCGATGTGGCGTTGGTCGAATTGCTCACCCGCGATGCGATCAGGCTGGACTATCCGGGCGCGGCGGAAAGAGTCGCTTCGTCGCGTTCGCCGGTGTGGCTGCGCGCCAGTGCCGGCGCAGCCGGTGTGCCGTCGCGATTGCTGGGGCTGGCGAAGATCGTGCAGCGCACCCAGCAGCTCGCCGAGGCGCTGCCGGCGCTGCAGGCGCACTACGCGCGCCTGGCCGAACCGATGCGAAGCAAGGGCTGGTGGCTCAGCGCGGGACAGCGTTGGCGCGGGCGCCTGGCCGCGGCGCTGCCGATGTACGCCGTCGTGGTTCTCGGCGTGACCAAGATATCGATCGGCGAAGCCCGCGGACGGCCGGTCGGGTTCCTGGTGGTGCTGACCGCCCTGGCCGGATTGATGGTGTTGGTGCAGCTGTGCACGGCGCAGCGCCGCACTCGCGCCGGCGACCGGGCGCTGCTGGACGCGACGATCAAGACGCGCCGTTCCGACGATCTGGCCGAGCGCGTCGCGCTGGCCGGGACGATGGCGTTGGTCGGTACGCCCTTGGCCGAATACCACACCTTGCGCACGCCGGTGTCGAGTTCCAGCGACTCGGGCAGCAGTTCCAGCGGTTGCGGCAGCGGCGGCGACAGCGGCGGCGGCAGCGGTTGCGGCGGTTGCGGCGGTGGTGGCGATTGAACGGAGTACAGCGATGACGACCCGACCCGATCCCGACCGGCCAGGCTCCGACCGGCCCGGCTTCGATCGAGACCAACCCGAACCGGCAACCAACGAACCGGTGCCGTTGCAGCGCCGGGACTGGCGCCTGGCCTTGGCCGCGCGCTTGCGCGCACACGGCGCCACGCCCAACGGTATTTCCCTGTTCGCCATCGGCTTGTCGGCGCTGGCGGGGCTTTCGTTCTTCTTCGCCTTGCGCGACCCACCGCATTACGGCGCGGTCTTGTTGCTGTTCGCGGCGCTGTGCCTGGTCGGGCGCTTGCTGTGCAACCGGCTCGACGGGTTGCTGGCGCGTCGCGGCGGCATGGTCGGCAAGGCCGGCGAGATCTACAGCGACGCGCCGGACCGGCTCGCCGATGCGCTGGTGTTCCTCGGCGTGGGTTATGGCCTGACGCCGTGGCTGGCGTGGGCCTCGGATCTGGGCTGGGCGGCGTCGCTGCTCGCGGTCGGCACCGCCTACGTGCGTGTGCTCGGCATGGCCTGCGGCCTGCGCGAACACGACGAGGGCCCGATGCCGCGGCGCACGCGCATGATCGCTACCGCCGTCGCCGCCGTGCTCGCGGCGATCGGCCTGGCCCTGGGGCATGCCGTGGTGGTCGCGTGGAGTTTGCTGGCGGCCCTGGCCGCGGTGATCGTCGGCGCCGTTTGGACCATCGCCCAGCGTCTGCGCGCGATCGTGCGCGAGCTGGAGGCGCGATGATTTCGCAGTGGCTGGCCAGCGGTTTCAGCGGCGCGATCCGCCTGCTGACTGGCGCACGCGCGCTGTGGCGATGCGCGCCCTCGTCCGATCATCGGGTCTATTACGGCAACCACGTCAGTCACGGCGATTTCGTGATGATCTGGTCGGCGCTGCCGCCGGCCTTGCGGCGCGAAGTGCGGCCGGTGGCCGGCGCCGACTACTGGCAGCGCGATGCGATGCGCCGCTATCTGATCCGCGAAGTCTTCAACGGCGTGCTGATCGAGCGCGACCCGGCGCAGCGCAAGCAGGATGCCATCGAGACCTTGTGCGAGGCGGTCGACGAGGGCTGTTCTTTGATCCTGTTTCCCGAAGGCACGCGCAACCAGAGCGACGAGCCGCTGTTGCCGTTCAAGAGCGGCCTGTATCACCTCGCGCACCGGCGGCCGGAACTCGAATTCGTGCCGGTATGGATCGACAACCTGGCGCGGGTGATGCCCAAGGGCAAGCTGCTGCCCTTGCCGTTGCTGTGCACGGCGACCTTCGGCGATACCTTGCGGCTGGGGCCGGACGAGGACAAGCAGCAGTTCCTCGAACGCGCGCGCAATGCCTTGCTGGCGCTGTCGGACCATGCCCATGCGCACGACCACGGCAGCCGGGGAGTCGGCGCATGATCGATATGCTGCGCGGCCTGCCGCATTCGCTGTTGCTGTTCATCGGCGTGGCGGGGGTGTTGCTGATCGCGACCGCGATCGCCGAATACCTGCGTTGGCGCACGCGCGAGCGGCCGAGTGCGGTGATCGCCAACCTGGTGGCGCGCATCCGCGCCTGGTGGGTGATGGCGCTGGTGGTCGGGCTGGCGTTCGTGGTCGGCCGGGTCGGCATGATCGTGTTGTTCGCGCTGGTGTCCTTGTTCGCCTTGCGCGAATTCATCACCCTGACTCCGACCCGGCGCAGCGATTACTACGCCTTGTTGGCCGCGTTCTATCTCGCGTTGCCGCTGCAGTATTGGCTGGTCTACACCGACTGGTACGGCCTGTACACCTTGCTGATTCCGGTCTACGCGTTTTTGCTGTTGCCGATACTGGCGACGGTCGGCGGCGACACCACGCGTTATCTGGAGCGCACGGCGAAGGTGCAGTGGGGCTTGATGATCTGCGTGTTCTGCATTTCGCACGTGCCGGCGCTGATCAATCTGCGCATCCCCGGTTACGAGGGGCGTAACTTGTTGCTGATCGCGTTCCTGGTGATCGTGGTGCAGTCCTCGGACGTGCTGCAATACGTCTGGGGCAAGCTGTGCGGCAAGCGTCTGATCGCGCCGAAACTGTCGCCGTCGAAAACCGTCGAGGGCTTCGTCGGCGGTGTCGCCTCGGCGACCGCGCTCGGTGCGGCATTGTGGTGGATCACCCCGTTCACGCCCTGGCAGGCGGCAGCCTTGGCTTTGGTCACCAACCTGATGGGTTTCTACGGCGGCCTGGTGATGTCGGCGATCAAGCGCGATCGAGGCATCAAGGACTGGGGCCACATGATCGAAGGCCACGGCGGCGTCCTCGACCGTCTCGACTCGGTCTGCTTCGCCGCCCCCGTCTTCTTCCATCTGATCAGATATTGGTGGGTGTGACCGGACCGCTCAGCGCGCACTGCGCGCTGGTCCGGTCACACGCCCGGCCAAGGATGGCCGGGCCGGGCATCACGAAGCCCGCGCAAGTCTTGCCAGGGACGGCAGCGAGTACAAGAAGAAGCGCCGTACACGTGCACTGCGCGCTGGTCCGGTCACACGCCCAACCGCAGCGACGTACGTAAGCGTCGTAGCCGAAGGTCAGACAATCGGAAGCCCGCAGAGTCGGCGCTCCGGCAACCGCGTGGTATTAGTCCCCTTCGCCTGTCGCGGCTTGCGCCGCTCCTACCCCGGAGGATTCGTTGCCTTT
>NZ_JBQEOE010000007.1:0-42077 GCF_052045105.1 Lysobacter sp. 22409
TTGGTTACCTTTCTTTTGTTGCTTTAGACAAAAGAAAGTAACCCGCCGCTTTAGTGGCGGAAGCTTTTGGCGTTTGATCTTGTTTCTGAAAACCTCACGCAAGTGCAGAGCTGTCACCCCTGTAGGAGCGACGTAAGTCGCGACCGATCTCGCAGGGTGTCGATCAAGCAAGTGCAGAGCTTCCGCCCGCTAACGCGGCCGGGTTACTTTCTTTTGCTAAGCCCAAAAGAAAGGTAACCAAAGAAAAGGGCTCTCCTTGCAAGGGCACAGGCCACGAGTGCGATGCTGTCGCCGGGATTTTTCGATAGGACATCCTTGTCCTATCGAAAAACGCCGCACGTCCTGTGCGGCGCCCTCCGGGTCTCCAGGCGTTCTCGCAAGTTCGATACTGCGCCAAGCTCATGTGGCAACGGCAACGGCAACGGCAACGGCAACGGCAACGGCAACCTGCTTCCGGGTAGGAGCGGCGCGAGCCGCGACCGTGATGATTCCGTTCGCACCGTCACCGGCCGCAGACTACGTAGAAACGCTACAGGCCGCGATCGGGTCGGGTGCTTCGGTTACCCGCGCTCGCCGTCGGCGCCGACCGGCGCTTCCACTACCAGGCGCAATTGTCCGTCGCTGACCCGCGCGTTGAGGCGGTCGCCGGGGGCGGCGTCGAGCACGCTGCGCACGACGCGGCCGTCTTCGTGTTGGACGATGGCATAGCCGCGGGCTACGGTGGCCAAGGGGCTGCAGGCTTCGAGCGAGCGCGCCAGGCCGCGCAGGCGCAGGGCGTCGCTGCGCAGGCGCCGGGCGATCGCCGCCTGCGGGCGGTGGGCGAGGGCGCTGAGGCGTTCGCGCAAGCGCGCGATGCGCCGCTGCGGTTGGTGCGCACGCAGCACGGCGTCGGCGTGGCGCAGGCGCGCGCGTTCGCGTTCGAGCTGGCGGCGCCAGGCCTGTTCGAGGCGGCGCAGCGCGTCCTGTTGACGGACGCGCAGGGCCGCCAGTCGCGCCTGCGGGCGCAAGGCGTTGAGGCGCAGGCCGGCGCGGTCGGCGCGTTGCATGGCCTGACGCAGGCGCTGCAATTGCAGATTGCGCAGCCGCGCCTCCAGCACGCGCACGCGGTGCAGCAGGTCTTCGCGCTGCGGCACCAGCAGCTCGGCCGCCACCGAAGGCGTCGGTGCGCGCACGTCGGCGGCGAAATCGGCGAGGGTGAAATCGGTCTCGTGGCCGATCGCCGAGACCACCGGCACTTCGGACGCGGCGATCGCGCGTGCCAGGCGTTCGTCGTTGAACGCCCACAGGTCCTCCAGCGAGCCGCCGCCGCGGGCCAGCACGATGACGTCGTAGCGTTGCGAGGCCTGGGCGCGTTGCAGCATGGCGACGATCTGCGCCGCCGCGGCATCGCCCTGCACCGGCACCGGCAATACCTCGGCTTCGACCAATGGAAAGCGCCGGGCCAATACGCTCAGTACGTCGCGCACCGCCGCGCCGCTCGGCGAAGTGATCACCGCGATGCGCGAGGGGAAGCGGGGCAGCTCGCGCTTGCGCTCGGTATCGAACAGGCCTTCGGCGCTGAGCCGCGCCTTGAGTTCCTCGAACGCGCGCCGCAAGGCGCCTTCGCCGGCCTCTTCCATATGGTCGAGCACGAGCTGGTAGTCGCCGCGCGCTTCGTACAGGGTCAGCCGGCCGCGCGCCAGTACCCGCAGGCCTTCGCGCGGGACGAACTTCAGCCAACTGCTCTTGGGCTTGAACATCGCGCAGCGGACCTGGGCGCGCGCGTCCTTCAGGGTCATGTAGAGGTGCCCGGAGGACGGCCGCGACAGGTTGCCGAGTTCGCCTTCGACCCAGATCAGCGGGAAGGTGTCCTCGAGCAGGTTGCGCGCCAGCGTATTGAGCTGGCTCGGCGTCAGGACGTGATCGGGGTCGCTGGGGGGCATGGAAGAGACTGGAGAGACGGCGGGCTGGCGGGAGCGACGGCATGGCGCCGCAAGGGGCGCCGACGGGCGCAGGCGCCGATAGTATCGCGATGGGCCGGCCCGGTCTCAGCGCCGGTCCGCGGCTTCGGCCCTTGCGCGGGGCCGTTCATCGAACCGCGCTTCACCTGCGCGACACGTAAGCCCGGCCCTCGGCGCTACAATGGCGGGCATGAATTCAGACCTCGTCCTGCCCTGCGCTCATTCCGGTTTTGGCCCCCTCCCGCGCCGTCTGACCCGTACGGTCAAGGTCGGCGGCGTCGAAGTCGGCGGCGGCGCTCCGGTGGTGGTGCAGTCGATGACCAACACCGATACCGCCGACGTGGCCTCGACCACCAAGCAGGTCGCCGAACTGTGGCGCGCGGGCTCGGAGATGGTGCGGGTGACCGTCAACACCGCTGAAGCGGCCGCGGCGGTGCCGCGCATCGTCGACAAGCTGGCGATGATGGGGATCGAGGTGCCGATCATCGGCGACTTCCACTACAACGGCCATCAGTTGATGACCGCCGAGCCGGCCTGCGCCGAGGCCCTGGCCAAGTACCGCATCAACCCAGGCAACGTCGGTTTCGGCAAGAAGAAGGACAGCCAGTTCGCCACTCTGATCGAGCTGGCGATCAAACACGGCAAGCCGGTGCGTATCGGCGCCAACTGGGGCTCGCTCGACCAGGCCCTGGCGGCGAAGCTGATGGACGAAAACCATGAGCGCGCCGAGCCCTGGGACGCCGGCCGCGTGTTGCGCGAGGCGCTGATCCGTTCGGCGCTGGACTCGGCCGCGCGTGCGGTCGAGCTCGGCCTGGCGGCCGAACGCATCGTCCTCAGCGCCAAGGTCAGCGGCGTGCAGGAACTGATCGCGGTGTATCGCGAACTCGCCAACCGCAGCAACCACGCCCTGCACCTGGGCCTGACCGAGGCCGGTATCGGCAGCAAGGGCATCGTCGCGTCCAGCGCCGCGCTCGGCGTGCTGCTGCAGGAAGGCATCGGCGACACCATCCGCATTTCGCTGACGCCCGAACCGGGCCAGGCCCGCAGCAACGAAGTCATCGTCGCCCAGGAACTGCTGCAGACCATGGGCCTGCGCGCGTTCACGCCGATGGTCACCGCCTGCCCGGGTTGCGGCCGCACCACCAGCACTTTCTTCCAGGAACTCGCGCAGAAGGTGCAGGAACACGTGCGCGCCAAAATGCCGGAGTGGAAGATCACCCATCCGGGCGCGGAAAACCTCACCCTGGCGGTGATGGGCTGCATCGTCAACGGCCCGGGCGAATCGCGTCACGCCAATATCGGCATTTCGCTGCCGGGCACGGGCGAAGCGCCGTCGGCGCCGGTGTTCGAAGACGGCCAGAAGACCGTGACCCTGCGCGGCGAGAACATCGCCACCGAATTCGTCGCCCTGATCGACACCTACGTCGAGCGCAATTATGGCGCCCGCGCCGCAGGCGTCTGAGTCCAGCGTCGCCGCCCGAGAGGGCGGCGACACCCTCCAGCAGGAAGCGCGCTTCGGCGCCGCGCTGCTGCGTCGACACGGCTGGCTGTTGCTGCTGGTCTTCATCGGTCTGCTGATGCCGCTGTGGGGCTTCGCCGAACTCGCCGACGAGATCCACGAGCAGGAAGCGATCGTCTTCGACGTACCCATCCTCGAATACGCCCACGGCCTGGCGCGCGAGGGCTACGACAAGTTCTTCGTGCTGATCTCCCGGATCGGCTACCTTCACGGCGTGGTGCCGTTCGACATCGCCCTGGTGGCCGCGCTCATCGCGCGCCGCCGTTTCCGCGAAGGCAGTTTCGCCGCGCTCGCCCTCGGTGGCTCGGCCCTGCTCAACATCGCCGCCAAGCAGTTCTTCGCCCGCGAGCGGCCGTCGCTGTGGGAGTCGATCGCGCCCGAGCACAACTACAGTTTCCCCAGCGGCCACGCGATGGGCTCGATGACGCTCGCGGCGACCTTGATCCTGTTGAGCTGGAACACGCGCTGGCGCTGGCCGGTGCTGGCGATCATGGCGGCCTTCGTGCCCCTGGTCGGTTTCTCGCGCCTCTACCTCGGCGTGCATTTCCCCTCCGACATCCTCGCCGGCTGGGCGGTCGCCACCGCCTGGGTGGTGGCGGTGTATCTGATCGTCTACCGCGGCGGGCAGTTGCGGCCGTGGCGCGCGTCTACCTGATTCCAAGCCCGCGGGCAAGGGTTTCGGCGGCCATCGTTCGGCCGGTTTCGCCAAGACTGGCAAGGTTATTCCACAAATAAAGTGTGACGCGGGTGGGGGGATCCCGTTCCGCCTGCGTTGTGACTTCAGGGGGAAGGAACAACGCAGCACCTGGGCCGTGTCCACGCCGGCGCCGCGACGGATCCACCTTCCCCTACACGAGTGCGCAATGCCGGTCGCGTTGGCCAGGCGTTGCGCTTAGCGCATGCGTCAGCAAAGAGGGGCTAGGGGAATGCGGAAAGTGATGAAGAGGACTTCCATTGCGGCGGCGATCGCCGCGGTTGCCGCCGTCGCGGGGGCGAGCGCGCTGATGTCGGGCCGCGATGCCGGCCCGAGCGGGCCGATCGGCGGCGCACCGCCGCCGTCGCTGCCGAGCGAGGCAGCGCTGGACGGTTATCAGCGCTATATCGTGGTTTACCGCGAGGCGCCGTTGGGCAGCTACAAGGGCGAAGTGCGCGGTTTGCCGGCGCCCAAGCGCCTGCCGAGCACGGTCGCCGGCAATGGACGCATCGACGTCCAAAGCGCGGCGGCGCGCGGCTACGTGCAGCATCTGGGCGATGTCCAGGCCCAGCACGAGCAGCGCATCCGCGGCCTGCTCGGACGCAGCCCGCGCATCGACTTCCGCATGCGCCACGCCCTCAACGGCATGGTCACCCAGCTCACCCCGCGCGAGGCCGATCGCCTCGCCCAACTCGACGAAGTGCGCTTCGTCGAGCCGTACAAGGAATACGAGCAGGCCACCGACGTCGGCCCTGCGCTGATCGGTGCGCCGGCGCTGTGGAACGCCGCTCCGACCGGGTTCCGTGGCGAGGGCATGGTGGTCGGCATCATCGACTCGGGCATCAACTTCGGCAGCCCGGCCTTCGCCGCGATCGACGACAGCGGCTATCGGCACGTCAACCCGCTCGGCGCCGGCACCTACCTGGGCAGTTGCGCCCCCGGCGGCGTCGACGAAGGCCGTTGCAACGACAAGTTGATCGGCGGTTACGATTTCGTCTGCAACGCGCCGGGCAACCAGTGCGGCGTGGCCGACATCCGCGAAGAGCCCGGCTTCGGCGACACCAACAGCCACGGCAGCCACGTCGCCTCGACCGCGGCCGGCAACGCCTGGACCGCGAGCTACCGCGGCCACAACATCCGCATTTCCGGCGTCGCGCCGCGCGCGAACATCATCGCCTACGACGCCTGCTACACCCAGATTTCCACCGGCCGCGGCCTGTGCCCGAACACCGCCACGGTGCGTTCGATCGACCAGGCCATCGCCGACGGCGTGGTCGACGTCATCAACTACTCCATCGGCGGCGGTTCCAATCCGTGGAGCGAAGCGACCTCGTTGTCGTTCCTCAACGCCACCGATGCCGGTATCTACGTTGCCGCCGCTGCGGGCAACGACGGCCCGGGGTCTTACAGTTCCGGCCATCTGGAACCATGGGTCGCCACCACCGCCGCTTCGCAGCACGGCCGCGGCACCTTCGCATGGGTGCTGTCGCTGTCCGGCCCGGGCAGCGTGCCCGACGACCTGCAGGCGATCGAACTGACCGAAGGCAGCGGCGGCACGCCGTTCACCGTCGCCATTCCGGCCAACACGCCGGTGCGCGTGAGCGCCGGCATCGATACCGCCAACGACGGTTGCGCCGCATTCCCGGCCAATACCTTCCAGAACTCGGTCGCGGTAGTCCGCCGCGGCACCTGCAACTTCAGCGACAAGGTCGCCAACGCCGCGGCCGCGGGTGCGGTGGCGGTGGTCATCGCCAACAACCAAGTTACGGGGCTGACCCCGACGGTGACCGGCGCGACCGTTCCGGCCTTCGTCGCCAGCCAGGCCGACAGCAACCTGCTGCGCGACTTCGCCAATGCCAACGCCAACACCAGCGTCGGCGCCATTCCGTTCCCGTCGGTGATCGTCAACAACACGCCCGACCAGCTCGCCGGTTTCAGCTCGCGCGGCCCGGCCGGCACCCTGGATGTGATCAAGCCCGAAATCACCGCGCCGGGTGTGGATATCCTGGCCGTCACCGCGGGCACGGCGATCAGCGGCAGCGAGAACCTGGTCGGCCTGATCAGCGGTACTTCGATGGCCTCGCCGCACCATGCCGGCGCCGCCGCGCTGGTGCGCCAGGCACGTCCGAACTGGACCGTGGCCGAGGTCAAGTCGGCGCTGATGATGACTGCCAAACAGGAAGTGCTGAAGGAGGACGGCGTCACTCAGGCCGATGCGCACGCGATGGGCGCCGGCCGCCTGCAACTGGAGCAAGCGATCCGCGCCGGTCTGGTGCTCAACGAGACCACCGCTAACTACCGTGCGGCCAATCCGGCCGGCGGCGGCGAGGTCTCGGCGCTGAACCTGGCCAGCATGGCCAAGTTCAGCTGCGCCGGTTCGTGCTCGTTCACCCGCACCTTCCGTAACGTGCTGTCGACCCGGCAGACCTGGACCGGCAAGGTGCAGGGCTTGAGCGCACTGGTCTCGCCCTCGCTGTTCACGCTCAATCCGGGCGAGAGCAAGACGGTCAAGATCACGGTCAGCACCAGCTCCTTGCCCTCGAACGGCAACTTCAACTTCGGCAAGTTGGTGCTGACGCCGTCCGGCGGCGACACCAGCCAACCGCTGTTGCGCCTGCCGATCGCGGTCGCGGTGCAACCGCCGCGTCTGGATGCCACCCCGGCCACCGCGCTGACCCTCACCCAAGGCAGCAGCGGCAACGTGACCTTCCGCCTCGGCAACATCGGCGGTTCCAACCTGGATTGGCAGATCGACAATACCGGCAGCGGTGGACGCACGCTGGTCGCGCAGTTGCCGAACAACGCCAATGGCCGCCGTTCCACTCGCTTTACCGACGCGGCCACGGTCGGCGCGCGCGCGCAGCTGTCGGCGGATGACTTCACCCTCAGCGATGCGACCGGTATCACCCGGATCGTCGCCGATGGTTTCGTCAACGGCGGTTCTCTGGCGACTTCGACCAACATCAACTGGTCGATCTTCCGCGACGTCGACGGCAACCCCGAAGGCAATCCGGAATCGACGCCGCAGTTGGCAGTGTGGAGCCACACCTCCACGGTGAACGGCGCCGGCGTGTCGACCTCGGGCTTCGCCACCATCAACCTCAACCTCAACCTCGCCACCGCCGGTCAGAACGTCAATCTGCCGGCCGGTCGCTACTGGCTGGTGGTATCGGTGCGCGCGCCTTTGGCGACCGGTTGGTTCTGGTTCAACGCCACCAGCGGCGACAACATCTACCGCGGCGCGATCATTGTCCCCGACGGCAGCGGTGCCTGGACGGCGACGGCCGGTGCGCCCGGCATGGCCTATCAGCTGCAGGGCGCCAACGCCTGCGGCGCCACCTGGATCGGCGCGCCGTCGCGCGCGTTCGGCCGCCTCGCGGTCGGCGCCAACGTCGACACGCAGGTGCAGATCAGCGCCGCCGGCCTCGCGCCGGGCAGCTACTCCGGCTATGTCTGCGTGGCCAGCAACGATCCGTTGCGTCCCAAGGCGGCGCTGCGGGTGGCCCTGACGGTCACGCCCTCGCCGTGACGCTCCGGGTGCCGGACCCGCATTCGGGTCCGGCACCTCAAAACCCGGCGCGGCCGCTTGTGCGGTCCGCGTCGATGCCTCTTTCCACCGCCGCGCCGATGCACGGATCCGCGGCGGCGCACGACATCCTACTGGGGGACAGTTTGAACATTTCGCACAAGACTCTTCTCGCCGCCGCTCTTTCGTTGGCTTGCACAACCGTCTGGGCCGGCGAGCCCTGCGTGCTCGACGACGGCTTCGGCGGCACCACCACCGGCGGCGCCACCGCCGCCGGCGGCAGCGCCATCGCTTGCGGTCAGGGCGCCAGCGCCGACGGCGACTTCGCCGTGGCCACCGGCGCCGGCGCGACCGCCAGCGCGGTCGGCGCGGTTGCGGTCGGCGCGGGCACTACCGCTGCGGGCGACCAGAGCACCGCAGTCGGCACCGGCGCGACCGCTTCGGCCGCCAACAGCAGCGCGATCGGCGACAGCGCCACCGCGGCCGGCGAGTTCTCCACCGCGAGCGGCTCGGCCAGCACGGCCGGCGGACGCTTCTCCACCGCCAGCGGTGCCGGCAGTTCGGCCAGCGTCGACAACGCCACCGCGTTGGGCGCCAACAGCTCGGCGTCGGCCGTCGGCTCGGTCGCGCTCGGCAGCGATTCCATCGCCGACCGCGCCAACAGCGTGTCCTTCGGCGCCGCCGGCAGCGAGCGGCAATTGGTCAACGTCGCCGCCGCGACCCAGGACACCGATGCGGTGAACCTTTCGCAGCTCAACACCCTGAGCGGCGCCTTCGGTGGCGGCGCGAGCTTCGCCGGCGGCGTGTTCACGCCGCCGACCTATGTGATCCAGGGCGGCAATTACAACGACGTTGGCGCGGCCTTCTCCGCGGTCGACGGCCGTTTGACCGATCTCTATACGCGGGTCGGCGCCGGCGTGGCTTCGTCGGTGACCTATGACGACGCTTCGAAGGCACAGGTCACTCTGCAGGGCGGTGGCGGCACGCGCGTGTCCAACGTCGCCACCGGCACCGCGCCGACCGATGCGGCCAACGTCGCCCAGGTGCAGGCCGGCGATGCGCAAACGCTGGCGAGTGCGAATTCGCGTGCCGATGCCGGCGATGCGCAGACGCTGCGCAGCGCCAACACCTACACCGATGCGCGCATGAACCAGATGCTGGCGGCGCCGACCGCGGCGATCAACGAACTGCGCGAGGACATGAACTGGCGTTTCAACAAGCAGGACGAACGCATCGACAAGCTCGGCGCGATGACTTCGGCGATGGTGCAGATGTCGGCCAGCGCGGCCGGCCTGCGCACCCAGAACCGCATCGCGGTCGGCGCCGGTTTCCAGGGCGGCGAGCAGGCCTTGTCGATCGGCTATCAGCGCGCGATCAGCGACCGCGCCACGGTCACCGTCGGCGGTGCGTTCAGCGATTCGGAAAGCTCGGCGGGCGTGGGCGTCGGCTTCGGCTGGTAAGGCGGTTCGCATCGTTATCGCGTAACCCAGGGCAGTCCATGTCCGATCGTTGAAGCGCGATTTCAAAAAGCGGCAAGTTCTAGGCGGCGCTCGTAAGGGCGCCGCTTTTTTTAGGCGCGCAGGCTGCCGGGCGGGTCCCGGCATCGCAGCCTCGGCGGCCGGTCGGGCGCAGCTTGGTTGTGCCTTTGCAAGCCACCGCAATGCGCGCGGCCGCAGCGGACATCCGCATGGCGCAATGCGAACATCGCGGCCGGGCGGTGCGCTCGTACCGTCCCATCACCCGGGGAGACAACAGGATGTCGAAGCAGATTTCGATCGCCGTGGCGCTAGCCGCGGCGGCGG
Organism: Lysobacter sp. 22409; assembly: GCF_052045105.1. Taxonomy (NCBI): domain Bacteria; kingdom Pseudomonadati; phylum Pseudomonadota; class Gammaproteobacteria; order Lysobacterales; family Lysobacteraceae; genus Lysobacter; species Lysobacter sp. 22409. The sequence continues at coordinate 9,482 of NZ_JBQEOE010000007.1, forward strand.
TGACAGCGCTCGCTTTCGCGGCCATGAAGGTGTCGCGCGAGGAGGCAGGAAATTCGGGACCGGTTGGCGGCGCTCCGCCACCGGGCTTGAGTACGGGCAGCGGCGGCGACGCCGTGCGTTACGTCGTGGTCTATCGCGAGGCGCCGCTGAGCGCCTATCGCGGTCAGTCGGGTTATCTGCCGGCACCGGCGCGACAGCAGGCCGGCCCTGCCGGCCGCGGACGGTTGGACGTGCATGGCAATGGCGCACGTGCCTATCTGGATCACCTCGAGCGCCTGCAGGCGCAGCACGAGGCCGAGATCGGCCGTGCGCTCGGACGCCGCCTGCACGTCGAGCGGCGCCTGCGTCACGCGCTCAATGGCGCGGTAGTGCGCTTGAGCGCGGCCGAGGCTTCGCGTGTCGCGCAGCGCCCCGAGGTCTTGCTGGTCGAGCCGTATCGCGAATATGCCCAGGCCGGCGACACCGGGCCGGCGTTGCTCGGCGCACCGGCGCTGTGGAATGCCGTCCCGACCTCGTTCCAGGGCGATGGCGTGGTGATCGGTGTGATCGACTCGGGCATCAATTTCGGCAGCCCGTCGTTCGCTGGCGTGGACGCGGCGAATCATCAACACGTCAATCCGCTCGGCAGCGGCAATTATCTCGGTACCTGCGCTCCCGGCGGCGTCGACGAAGGGCGCTGCAACGACAAGCTGATCGGCGGGTACGATTTCGTCTGTGGCGCGCCGGGCAATTTTTGCGGCATCTCGACGGTGCGCGAAGAGCCCGGTTTCGGCGATAGCCAAGGCCACGGCACGCAGGTGGCATCGGTGGCCGCGGGCAATGCGCGCACAGTCCAGTACAAGGGCCGCGACGTCGCCATCTCCGGTGTCGCTGCGCACGCCAATCTGATCGCTTACGACGCCTGTTACAGCGTGGTCTCGACCGGGCAGGGCTATTGCCCGGGCGTGTCGGTGGTCGCGGCGGTCGACCAGGCCGTGGCCGACGGCGTCGTCGACGTGCTCAATTTGTCGATCACCGGCGGTCTCGAACCTTGGGGCGAAGCGGTGTCCTTGGCGTTGCTCAACGCCACCGAAGCCGGCATCTATGTGGCGGTGCCGGCAGGCAACCTGGGCTCGGAGGCGGGCAAGGTCGAGCATCTCGAACCCTGGGTCGCGACGACCGCGGCCGCGCAGCATGGGCGCGGCGAGTTCGCTTCCTTGCTGCAGGTCACCGGTCCCGCACCGGTGCCGGCGGCGGTGCAGACGATCGTCCTGGGCGAAAGCAGTACCGGTGTAGCGCTGACTGCGGCGATAGGCGCGAGCACGCCGTTGCGCGCGAGTCCGGGCATCAACACCGGGTCCGATGGTTGCAGTGCATTCCCAAGCGGGACGTTCCAGGGCGCGATTGCGGTCATGCGCCGTGGCACCTGCACCTTCTCGATCAAGGTCAACAATGCCGCTGCCGCCGGTGCGGTCGCGGTGGTGATGGCCAACAACGCGCCGGGCACGTTCGCCCCGACCTATCCGGGCACGACCATCCCGGCCTTCCACGTTTCCGCCGCCGATGGCACGCAGTTGCGCGATTTCGCCATGGCCCAGGCCTCGGCGACCGCCGGCATCGGCTATCCGGCGGCGCCGATCCCGAACACGCCCGACGCGTTGGCCGGCAGCAGCGGCCGCGGGCCGGCCGGCCGTTTCTCCGTGCTCAAGCCCGACCTGACCGCACCCGGCGTGCTGGTGCTGGCGGCGACGTCGGGCACGGCGATCAGCGGCAGCGAGTCCGCGGTCGCGTTGGCGAACGGCACGTCGATCGCGGCCGCGCACAATGCCGGCGCGGCGGCGTTGCTGCGTCAGGCATGGCCGCAATGGAGCGCGGCCGAGCTCAAGTCGGCCTTGATGATGACCGCCAAGCCCGAGGTGTTCCTACCCGACGAGTACACGCCCGGCAATGCGCATGCGATCGGTGCCGGCCGCATTCGCGTCGATCGGGCCTGGAGCGCCGGCTTGGTGCTCGACGAAACCGCGGCGAACTTCCGCGCGGCCAATCCGGCCAACGGCGGCGACCCGGCGAACTTGAACCTGGCGAGCCTGGCGCAGGCGAAGTGTCCCGACAGTTGCAGCTTCACCCGGGTTTTCCGCAATACCTCGGCGAACGCGCAGACCTGGAACTTGGTTCTGCATGGCTTTCCCGGGTCGGTCGCGCCGACCCAGTTCACGCTGACGCCGGGCGCAAGCCAGGCGGTGCTCGTCACCATCGACAGCAGCGGCGTGCCGAAAGACAACTCGTGGCGCCACGGCCGTTTGGAGCTCAGATCCGGCAGCGGCAGTACCCAGGCCGTTCTGCGTTTGCCGATCGCGATCGCGGTGCCGCCGCCGGCGATCGCGTTCAATCCGGCGCAGGTATCGTTGACCGTGGCCGCGGGCAGCAACGCGACCGTGCCGTTCCGTGTCGAAAATCGTGGCGGCTCGTCCTTGCTGTATCAGTTCCAGCTCGGTGGCACCGCACTGCGCACGCTGGTGGACACCAGCGCCTCGTCTATCGCGTATGGAGACGTGAGCACGATCTTCACCGATCCCAACCTCAATCCGCCGGCGGCCTTCGCCGCCGAGGATTTCACCCTCACCGAAACCACGCGCATCGGCAAAATGCTCGTGCGAGGCGCGAATAGCGGCGGCTCGCCGTTGGCGAACGTGGCCATGATGTTGGGGTGGAGCGTGTATCCGGATTTCAACGGCAACCCATCCGGACACCCGATGACGGTCGGCAATCCACCGGCGGTCTGGAATTTCTCCACCGCTTCGATGACCGCGCCCGGTCTGCGTCTCAAGGGGGGCGATATCGGCTTGGATCTCGCTGCGGCCAATCAAACGCTCGACTTGGCGCCTGGACGGTATTGGTTGGTGCCTTACGTGCGCACGGCGCAAGCCACGCAGTGGATCTGGCTGCAATCGAACTCGGCCGGCAGCAACGGCTATCGCGCCATGCGTCTGGGTTTCTACAACTGGAGAAATGGCTTGCCCGGGCCCGGCGGGACCGGACTGGCCTGGCGCGTCGAGACGCGGCATACCTGCGGAGCGAGCTGGATACTCACCAACTTGGGCAGCGGCCAAGTCGGAATCGGCAATGGCGACGACCACGACATCACCATCGTCAGCAACGGTCTCGCCCCTGGGCACTACGTCGGTTATGTCTGCGTCTCCAGCGACGATCCCGAGCGCCCCAACTCGGCCTTGCGCGTGGAGTTGACCGTGACGCCCTGAGGCCGCACCGCAGCGCGCCTCACTCGCGGCTCGTGCTGCGATGCAAGGTGAATACCGCGACTCTGCCGCGGCGCAACAAAACGACGGCGCCCCACCGGGCGCCGTCGTCGTTAGCGGCAACCTCGCCGAGGGCTCGCAGGTTCGCTCGGCCTCGCTGCCATCGCTGGCCGGCATCGGCCGCACGTCCGCGCCTGCCCCGGAACTGAGGTTTCAGCACTGCAACATGCCGAAAAAGCATCTGTGGGCGCATCGAAAATGTGTTACTCATCACGCCGCAACGTTCGAGCCTCCAGCAGGCTGCTGGCTTGGGAGGGGAGGCAACGCCTCGTTGCGTTTGCGGTAGTTCCGGCGCTTGGAAGGGCGCTGGGGGGCTGCGGGCACGGAGCAGGGCCGCCGTTCGTCGCCGACGATCTTTACCTTCCTGAATTCGAACCGCGACATGCCTGAGGGGGCAGGCGTGGGGCGGTTTCTTCGCGAACGGACGAGGAGATCTCTCATGCCAACTGCACTGAACCGATTGACGATCGCCATCAGCCTGGTCGGGCTGGCGGCGCTCGCGGGGGCCGCGATCCGCGGTCTCTCGAACGACAGCCCGGCCGATGCCGGCGCGATCGGCGGCGCACCATCGCCGAATCGTGTCCATAACGGCCTGGAAACCCAGACCAGCCGTTACATCGTGTTGTACAAGGAAGCACCGCTCAGCACCTACCACGGCGAAGTCGCGGGCCTGCCCGCGCCGCAACGCCTGGCCGGCGCGCAGAACGCGAACAGCGCTGCCGCCAACAGCGCGGACGGCAATCGCATCGACGTACAGAGCGCGCAAGCGCGCAGCTACGTACGCCATCTCGACACCGTGCAGCGCGATCACGAGCGCGGCATCAGTTCGTTGATCGGTCGTCCGCTGGCGATCGAGCGCCGCATGCATCACGCCGTCAACGGCGTGGTCACCCGCATGACCCAGAACGAAGCCGCGCGTATCGCCAAGTTGCCCGGCGTCGAACTGGTCGAGGAATACCGCGAGTATCCGCTGGCGACCGACGTCGGCCCGCAGCTGATCGGCGCGCCGGCGTTGTGGAACGCCAGCCCGACTCAGTTCCGCGGCGAAGGCGTGGTGGTCGGCGTGCTCGATACCGGCATTAACTTCGGCAGCCCGGCGTTCGCCGCGGTCGACGATACCGGCTATCAGCACATCAATCCCAACGGCAGCGGCAACTACCTCGGCACCTGTGCCCCCGGCGGCGTCGACGAAGGCCGTTGCAACGACAAGCTGATTGGCGGTTACGACTTCGTCTGCGGGCCGCCCGGCAACACCTGCGGCGTTGCGGGCCTGCGCGAAGAGCCCGGTTTCGGCGACACCAACAGCCACGGCAGCCACACCGCGTCGACCGCGGCCGGCAACGCCTGGACCGCGAATTACAAGGGCCGCAACATCCGCATTTCCGGCGTCGCGCCGCACGCCAACATCATCGCCTACGACATCTGCTACACGATCATCGCGACCAACCAAGGCCAATGCCCCAACACCTCGGCGGTGGCCGCGGTCGACCAGGCGATCGCCGACGGCGTCGACGTGATCAATTACTCGATCGGCGGCGGCGCCTCGCCGTGGGGCGAAGCGGTGTCGCTGGCCTTCCTCAACGCGGCCGATGCCGGCATCTACATCGCCACCTCGGCCGGCAACAGCGGCCCCGGCCCGAACACGCTGGGCCACCAGGAACCGTGGACCTCGACGACCGCCGCTTCCCAGCACGGCCGCGGCACCTTCGCCTATCTGCTGCAGGTGACCGGCCCCGGCGCCGTGCCGCCGGCGTTGCAGGCGGTGGTATTGACCGAAGGCTCGTCCGGCGCGGCGTTCACCACCTCGTTGCCGCCGACCACGCCGGTCCGCGTCAGCGCCGGCATCGACACCGCCGCCGACGGTTGCGCCGCGTTCCCGGCCGCCACCTTCCAGAATGCGGTCGCGGTGGTGCGTCGCGGCACCTGCAACTTCACGGTCAAGGTCAACAACGCAGCCGCCGCGGGTGCGGTCGCGGTGGTGATCGCCAACAACCAACCGGGCGCCACCTCGCCCAGCGTCCCGGGCACGACGATCCCGACCTTCCTCGCTGCGCAGACCGACAGCGATGCCTTGCGTAATTTCGCCACCGGCAACGGCAATACGACGACCGGTGGGATCAACTTCCCGCCGACGCCGATTCCGAATACGCCCGACGTGCTCGCAGGTTTCAGCTCGCGCGGACCGACCGACGGCCTGGATCTGATCAAGCCCGACGTCACCGCACCCGGCGTCAACATACTCGCGGTGATTTCCGGCACCACCCTGACCGGCAGCGAGAACATCGTCGGCCTGCTCAGCGGCACCTCGATGGCCTCGCCGCATCAGGCCGGCGCCGCCGCGCTGTTGCGCCAGGCCAAGCCGGACTGGACCTCGCACGAGATCAAGTCGGCCTTGATGATGACCTCGAAGGAAGAGGTCTTCAAAGAAGACGAAGTCACCCCGGCCGACGCCTTCGCCAAGGGAGCGGGCCGCATCCAGGTCGATCGCGCCTTGCGCTCGGGCCTGGTGCTCAACGAGACGACGGCGAACTTCCTGGCAGCCGATCCGGCCACCGGCGGCGACGTCTCCAAGCTCAACCTGGCCAGCCTGGACAAGCGCGAGTGCTATGGCTCGTGCACGTTCAAGCGCGTCTTCCGCCATGCCCAGGGCAAGCCGGAGTTGTGGCTGGCGCAGGTCAAGGGGCTCGACGGCATCGCCTTCCCGCCGGTGTTCCTGTCCGCGCCCGGGCAGAGCACGACGGTGCATGTGATCGTGCTGAGCAAGGGCTTCGCCAAGGACGGAAGCTGGCACTTCGGTCAGCTCGACCTCAAGCCGCTGTTGACCCGCGCATCGCCCGATCTGCATCTGCCGATCGCGGTCGCGGTGCAGCCGCCGGCGATCGCACTGAGCCCGGAACAAGTGTCGCTGAGCCTGAGGGCCGGCAGCCGCGGTTTCGCCGACTTCAGCATCGGCAACACCAGCGCCTCGCCGCTGGAGTTCCAGGTCGACAACACCGGTTCGGCATCGCGCACCGTCGTCAACGCCAGCAGCGAAGGCGTCGCCAGCGGCTTCCGCAGCACGATCTACACCGACCCGGCCTCGGCCGGCGGTCTGCCGGCGCAGTTCTCCAGCGACGATTTCACCCTGACCGACACCACTCGCCTGTCCAAGCTGTTCTCGGAGGGCTTCGTGTCCAGCGGTGCGTCCCTGGCGAGCACGGCGACCAACATCAGCTGGAGCGTGTATGCCGACAACGGCGGTAATCCCAGCAGCAACCCGTTGGCCGGCAGTGCGGTGTGGAGCTACACCTCCGCGCCGAACGGCACGGGCGTGACCCTGGACGGCGCCAACATCGCGCTGGACTTGGTCGCGGCCGGGCAGAACGTCGAACTCGCTCCGGGCCGCTACTGGCTGGTGGTGAATGCGCGTACCAGCTTCGCCAACCGCTGGGTCTGGTTCGCCTCCAACAGCGGCGACAGCCAGTTCCGCACCATCGCGCCGAACGCGAGCGGTGTCGGCACCTGGTTGGCCGGTGCCGGTTTCGCCGGGCTGGCCTACGACATCCAGGGCCTGAGCGCTTGCGGTGCACCCTGGATCGGTGCGCCGACCCGCGCCTTCGGCACCGTGCCGGGACACGGCACGATCGCCAATCGCGTGCGCATCAACACCGCCGGCCTCGCGCCGGGCGGACACGTGGGTTATGTCTGCGTGGCCAGCGACGATCCGGTGCGGCCGAAGGTGGCGTTGCGGGTGGCCTTGACCGTCACTCCGTAACCATCGCAGGCTGAAGCGTCATCCAGACCGGGCCCGTTCGCGGGCCCGGTTTTTTTGTGTCTGCGTGGCGGCGAGGAGACCTGCGATGTGGTCGTGCATCGATCGATGATTATCGATCGGCCGCTTCTGTTTTCTCGCCTTCGACAGCTATCGACTGCCGACCGTTGAGCGCCGATAGATGTGCCATCTACGCATTCATATTTGACGAACTCATCCTCTGTTTTCCTGCCGTACTTCGAAGGCTTGCAAAGCACATTTCATACGAAGAAAGATTGCGACGGGAAGCGGACAAGGTTGCCCGCATCGAAGGTTTCAGCTGCAACGGCTGACTGGCACGGATGAACCATGAGAACTTCAAACGGAACTACCGATCGCAATCAATGGTTGCGGCGCGCCTTGGCCTGGATGGCGTTTTTCGGACTGGCGCTGGTGCTCGGTTCGGTACGGGCCCAAGGAACCGATTGGCCTAACGAATACGCCAAGCAGGTTCGTTCCACCGAGAACGTGTCGCCGCTGGGCGACGAAGCGTTCGGCGACAAGGTCAGCCTGTTCAACGGCACCGTCCGCTTCAGCCACGATCTAATCGCTGTGCCCGGAAACAGCGGGTTGCGCGTGGCGCTGGGTATTTTCCACGACCCGCACGACATCGCCCAGGGACAGCTCAATGGCAACTGGGACCTCGACATCCCTTATGTCGGCGCTGTCCACGAGAGCAAGAGCTCTCAGCAGAATGGCTGGGTGCCGGTACCCGCGAACGTCAACAACGGCTATGTCGAGTTCGATCGCTCGATGTTCTGGAGCGGTAACCGGCTCACCATCGATGGCGGCGGCGGTGGGGACTTGCTGAGCATCCCGGCGGACCCGAAGCGCGTCAAACCGGTGAATTCGATCAATTACACCTATGCCACCAAGGACGGGTGGTTCTTCTCCGAATTGCCCAGCGTGCAGAACGGTCCCGGCAAGGGGCTGATCGGCTATGCGCCGGACGGCACGAAATACACCTTCGACTGGTTGGTCTATCGGCGTTATTCGTCGATCACCCATCCGTGGGGCTACAACGTTCCCAACGCACTGCTTCATCGATACAAGCTCAAGCTCTACGTCAGCAAGATCGAAGACCGCTTCGGTCTGTCTACGGCGGTTCCACAGGCACCTATTCGTACCGAGTGCGCGCCTGCAATGCCGCGGGCTGCGGCCCCACGTCCGGCGATGCCAACGTTTACGTCATCGGCCCGCCGACGGCCGCGCCGGGGATCAGCGTTCCGGCCAGCAGCAACAACGGCACCTTCTGGGCCGGCTGGAACGGCGTCGACACGGCAACGACCTACCAGCTCGAAGAGAGCGCTGGCGGTGGTGCCTGGACCGTGATCTATCAGGAGAACACCGGCGGCGCGACGATCTGGGGGCGGCCGGATGGCACCCGCGGCTACCGCGTGCGCGGATGCAACGCTGCCGGCTGCGGCCCGTACTCCCAGCCCGGATTCATCAGCATCGACCATCCGCCGGGTACGCCGGCGATCAACCTGGCGGATTGGCTGCGCAATACGCTGCGCGGCAAGATCGTGATGGATACCTGCACGATCCGTTAGGGAGCGGTGGCCAAGGCCAGTAGCTACCAACTTCAGTCCACCGATACCGGCGCGGTGTTGTATAGCGGAGCGGCCACTCAAATCCAGTCCAGTTCCAGCGGCCAGTACTGCACCTACAACTACGCCGTCCGCGCCTGCGGCTCCGGTGGCTGCTCGGCCTGGTCGAGTCCGCCATACCCGGCGACGCGTCGAACCGAAGCCATGGACTGAACGGAGAGCGATGACATGAAATGGATCTCGAACCTCGTCGCAGCGGCCTTGCTGAGCTTCGCCTCGCTTGGGGTGCAAGCGGAAACCGTAGTCGAATACATCCATACGGATGCGCTCGGCAGCCCCGTAGCCGTGACCGACGTCAATCAGAATGTTGTTGAGCGCAGCGAGTACGAGCCGTATGGTCGACTCTTGAATAGTCCGGTATCCGATGGTCCCGGGTATACCGGTCATGTGAGCGATGCCGCGACTGGTTTGGCCTACATGCAACAGCGCTACTACGATTCGGAAATAGGGCGTTTCCTATCCGTCGATCCTGTTACGGCGAACTCGAAGACGGGTGCTAACTTCAATCGCTATTGGTATGCGAACAACAACCCTTATCGCTTTATTGACCCTGATGGGCGATATGTATGCTCAGGGAGCAAGTCCCATTGCACAAGCCTCGAAAAAGCTCTGGAGCGCGTTGCTTCGGCTGCGAGTAATCCCCGGCTTACCTCAAATGAGCGAAGTGTGATGGCGAGAATCGCAAAATTCTATGGAAAAGCCGGAGAAGACAACAAGGTGAGCGTTTCATTCGCTAGCGGTAATTTCGGCGGGACGGCTCAAATTCGAAAGGATGGAGGGGGACATATTACTGTGAATATGGCGCGTGCCTTGAGAAGCACGGAGAATGACACGTTGCACGTGATAGCTCGAGTGGCAGCGCATGAGGGTGAACACGGGGCGAACGATCAGCAGCGAAAGGCGCCGGTAGCAACACGGGCTGAAAGAATGCGAGAAGAAATTTCTGGGTACACAGCTCAGGCTTACTATCAGAAGGCTGCGAGCTTTGGCGAATTCAGTAGTGAAGGGTGGACGCTGTGGGGTGGGATTAGTCAATCTAATATCGAAGCCCAGGCGCGTTTTTCTGTTACCTCGGCATGTGGATCAAGCGCTGAAGGGAGCTGCAAATGAAAATTATTGATTATATAAGGGTGGTGTTCGGGGTAATTTTCGTCAATCTTATTTTGTTGCTCGTCTCTTGCTCCTCGCATAGGAAGGGGGCTGAAGTTAAAGAGAGTAGAGTTCCAGTTCCATTGGCCTCCGGGATAGAGATGGTCCCTGTACGCATGAAATCCGGGCATCCAACGGATAACGAAAGCATTGAGGCGGCACTGGCTGAGCCTGAGGCGTTCTATAAGAGGGCGCTTCGATTGAACGCTGAAGCCATCAGGGGTACGCCTCAGCTGAGGTTTGAGGTTCTCGGCTTTACCGACAGGATCGAATGCCGCGAAAATTGCCAAGAACTATCTGCTCGTAGAGCAAGGATGGTGTATGACTGGCTGCTTGCAGCGGGGGTTTCTTCTTCATCATTAAAAGCGCCTGTCGGTCGTGGAAGTAACATGCCGATAGGCGACAACGAAACGGACGAAGGACGGTCGCGGAATCGCCGCGTAGAGATAAATCCAACTGCTGATTAGCATGCTGCTGAATCATGTGGAAAAGAACTCTGCAGGTAGGACGGCCAATATGATTGCAGGCGGTTTGCAAGCCCAGCCAGGCTGGAAAATTATTGCGTTCATGGCGACGTGCTGCGAGCGCATGGTTCCGAATTTCTATCGTTTCCACGTTGAAACGGGCTTCGGCGATCCCAGTATTCTTCGAGACGCTCTCGATAAAATTTGGCTATGGATAAGGGATGGCGCACTGCCCGGGAATCGCGCTGATTTGATTTCTTTCTGCGATGGACTTGCGCCTGATACGGAGAAGTTCAGTTCCGAATTCACTTCGGCAGCGCTCGATGCAGCTAATGCACTGGCGATTACGCTGGAGGCACTGGTTCAACCTACTTCTGAGAAGGCCGAGATAGTTGAGGAACTGGCGGTGGATACTGTCGATGGTTTTGTCCAAACGCGCGAGCGGCTAGATCCCGCCGATCCGCATTTCGAAGGCCGGATTAGCTCGTCGAAGCTGATGCGCGCCGAACTTTCCGCTCAGTCGGCATGCGTTGATTGGCTGCTCGCCACGGATGACAGGAGCGCCGTTGTTCTGTTGAGAGGGTTGCAGGCGAACTACTTAAATAGCGATATTCATTCATCAGTGTGCAATCACTAGCCACAGGTTCATCATCTGGTGATCGCGCCTCGAGGAAGGTGAGGTTATGACGCTATGTCTTAGCCGAACTTTCTTTTCCGTCCATGCGCAAGCTTATGTGATGGATTTATGTCGCCCGCTGTGGCTAGGTTGCTCGCCAAGGTTTATCGCGATCGATCATTTGCTTTTGTGCCGCTATGAATGGTCGCAGTAATACTAAAGTCGACTTTATTGTGAAGTGGGGCTCTCACGATGAGTGGAAGATGGTGCTTGTCGAAGAAGGGCCGTGGGTTGGCTCGCGGGCAAAGACGGCTAAGGACGTTCGTGACCGCTCTGGAGCGGAAAAAATAGGCTCATATCCAAAAGGCGATCGGACCAGACGGCAAGATGCCGAGCAGAAGGGGATGAACGAGCCAAGCGGGATCTCGCTAGACTATTCCATTCCGTCCGATTTTCATCTTTATGCCGTGCGGAAAGGAGATCTCGCGGTAGCGACAATTTATGTCGGAGATGCCCCCCCCAGAGGATTGAAGGCGACGAGCTGTTGATTAAAAGGAAAGTGCCGGGGTGGGTGTTGAAGATGGGGGCCGCGAAGGACGGCGAAGTGTCTGAAACTTACATTTTACCTAAGGCGCGTTCAAAATCGGCGACCCACATTTCATTAGAAGCTGAGGTGAGCGATCGGGCAAAGGTCGCTGAATTGCTGTCCAGCTTCCGTCCTTGCTATCCAGTTAAGTCTGGTGGGCAACGTTGTCCGAAAGATGGTGTATGGAGCCGAGAGTTAATTGGCTTCATGCTGAGGAAAAGTTCGAATCGATAGTGAGGCCTTTAGATGATGAGGGTGACTGCTCTCCGAGAGGTTTGTTGTTCTGCTCTTCTGGCGTTAATGCTTGTCTCATGCGCTTCATTGAATGAGAGCTATCGTCAAGAGGCAGCGACCCTGCATTCCGGTTTGGAGATGACCGCTGTCGAGATCAAGTCCGGTCATCCCAAAGGCAGCGAAAGCCTCGAGTCAATATTGGGAGACCCGAAGGAGTACTTCTTAAGTGCGCTGAAGCGAGACGCGAAGATAATAAAGGACTACTCTCGCGTGAAGTTTGAGGTGCTTGGTTTCACGGATGATATTGAGTGCATCGATAATCAATGTCGAGATCTGTCTATTCGAAGGGCGAGGCTGGTATACGATTGGCTGATTTCTAACGGTATAGCGCCCGCATCACTAAAGCCTCCTGTCGGCCATGGCAGTGAGATGCCAATCGCTGACAACGGTACGGATGAGGGTCGGGAGAAAAATCGGCGCGTCGAGATAAATGTCAGCGTCGACTGACTACGTCTGTATAAGTATGGCAAAAGCCTTTTTGTTGGGGACTTAACATGCGTCGCGATGTTGCGATGGCTGTTCTGATGTTTTTGGCCTGTTGTACAACGCCGGTAAAATAAATTGGGTTTGGGCCAGGAGATGTTCGCGCCACTTCTTTTGAATTCAATAGGGTCGAATTTAAGGTCGGCCGTCCATTGGCGGATGACTTGCTTGTCGATTCTTTAAGGGAACCAAGTTCGGAGCAGATCAGGCTTTTGAAAGAAAATTCTGGTGCCTTGAAAGAAACGCAGGGACTCGGCGCCGAGGTCATAGGGTTTGCTGACGAAAGAGAGTGTTTGGAAGCTGCCTGTCTGGACTTGTCCATACGAACGTCGTTCTGGCCCGAGTCCTATGCGGGTGATCACCGAGATGTCGTCATTGAGTTAGTTCTGGCTTTCATGTCAATTGATTTCGACGGAGCTGTAACCCGCAACGAGCCATACGGCGACAGGCCAGGGGAGGATAATTGGCCATGCGAATCATATCGTTTTTTGTTCTTTGGCTCATGTTTTTTGGGAGTGGCTTTGCTCAAGAGGGAGGTGATGTCCGGCCCCTGGAGGAGGTTTTTGCAGAATCGGAATATATATTCTTTGGCGCAGTTGTTGGGTCAGGGGTCGGGCCTTGCGCGGGTTATGAAGATCGGCGTTCCTATTACATTATTAGAGTGACCGAGGTTACGAAGGGGCGGCTTGAAAAGAGTGACGTCAAGGCTTGTGGGGACGCGCCGTTGCTGCTATCGAATCGGTATCTGGTGGCGGCTAATAAACATCCGGGCGGCGACATAGTTTTCGAGCCGGATGCTGTGTTGTTGGTTTTTCCCTTCAACGAGTTTTATCGGCTGATTTCGTTTGACGGTCCAGTGGTGGCGTCCGACCGCGGCGACGCATATGCGGTTGGCCTGCTTGAGCCGAATTTCATAAAGCGCTTTGGAACTTCCATTGGCATGAAGAAACGATGTCATCGTTCTTCATGTGGTGGTAGCGAAAAGGCCCGTAAATAGAGGCCGGAATGCACAAGTTGGTCATGGTTGCGCTTGCCGGCGCTCGGCTCTGACGCAAGGCACGGCTCTCGGAAAATTGACATCACGCAATGGCCAGTCTCGCCACTCCTGCCATTCCTTGACGATATCATTCAGGCCCGAGTCCACGTCGGCGGTCGTGGCGCCGCCGACGATAAGTTCGCGCAGGTTTTCGGTTGGTTTCGATCAGGCGGGAGCTGTAGCGAGCGTTATGGGCGTTAAACGCGAACGTGGTGTCTTTTATCGCGCCGTTGGCGCGGCGTTGTCGCCGATTACTCTGCCGGACCGTTCAATACTTGTGAGTCAACGAGCGTAAAGCGATGCTGACTGCAACGAGCTTGTCCGCACTTTTCCTGACTATTGCGGGTTCCCAACAAGCGGGCGATGCCGGTCGTGCGGCTTCCGCTGAGCTTTCAAAAGAGTTGCGCGAATCGAGTTCGGTCTCGGTCTGCTATGTGTCGCGCACGGGGGAATACTCGTACACGCGCGACGAGATTAAGGAGCAATCCACGCTCTTGATCAGGCGTCAGTGTGGGGGGAACTGCGCCCGCCTGATGGGGCCTGTAGTCCAGCATTTGCGTGACGCGGTTCCGTCGAATTGTCCGGCTGGCCAGGAAACGGTATTGATCGAAATAGGTGGCCGCTCGTCGATTGTCTAAAGCTACGGCGGTAGATCGATTCAGTATCGCGGTAAGTGCAATTTCGGCAAGACAAATATCAGGCGGGGCATTAGAAAGACTGAGATCATCCCGCCCTAGCGCAGCGAGGCCTGTGCTGCGAATGCTATGAGCTTTGCCTGGAGGGGCGATGCATGCGCCCAAGCTGGAGGTAGAACGGCTCGCGTTCTACGCTCCGAATGCATGAGATGCGGCCGGAGTGGCAGCTATCAGGAGCCGACAAGCCTCACCACTCGCGCCATTCCTCGGTGATGTCGTCCTGGCCCGAGCCGACGCCGGCGGTCGCGGCGACGCCGATGATCAGTTCGCACAGACCTTCGCGCTGGTCGGTTTCGATCAGGCTGTGGCCGCAGCGCGCGTTGAGGGCGTTGAGGGCGAGCACGGTGTCCTTGACCGCGCCGCTGGCGCGGGCGTTGTCGCCGGCGGCGTGGGCGATGGCGTCGAGGAAACGATCGATGATCCCTTCGCAGTCGTCGATGTCCTGTGCGGTGTAACCCGCGTCGCTGCCGTCTTCCTTGAGCTCTTCCATGTAGCTGCGCATGCCGTCGAGGATCTCGCTCTTGAGTTCGACGTAATCGTTCGTTTCCACTTGCACGTGGCCCTCTCTGTGGCGATGGGTGCGGTCGTTCCAGGTTGTCGTTCGCAGGCCGCTGGCGCGCCTGCACGGCAGGTTCGATTCTAGCGGGCCGACATTGCAAGCAGTGCCATCGCTTGGAAGTACGGCATCGCGCAATGGCCGTGACGGTGGTCGGCGAAACGGGGTTCGGGACGGTCCCGCACTTGCGCATGACGCGGTTACGGGGCAGGGCAGCCGGCCCGATCCGTGCTCTGGTCAGATCCGGCGGCGGCGAGGCCTTGCTAGACTCGACAGGTCGGAGGCCATGACAGGGGATGGGGTTCGACAGCTCCGACCCCAGGAAACCGAGTCGTGCAGAAACCCGAGATACCCGCCAACGAAGCCGCGCGCCTGGCGGCGTTGCGCAGCTACGACATCCTCGACACCGCCCCGGAAAAGGACTTCGACGACCTGGTCGCGATCGCGGCCGCGATCTGCGATGTGCCGACCGCCTTGGTCAGCCTGGTCGACGCCGACCGGCAGTGGTTCAAGGCGCGCATCGGCCTGGCCGCGAGCGAGACACCGCGCGAGCTGGCGTTCTGTGCCCACGCTATCCTCGAGCCGAACCGGACCATGGTGGTGCCGGACACGCACAACGATGCGCGTTTCGCCGACAGCCCGCTGGTCGTCGACGACCCGAACATCCGCTTCTATGCCGGGGCGCCGCTGGTGACGCCCGGCGGCGAGGCGCTGGGCACGCTGTGCGTGATCGACCGCCAGCCGCGCGAGTTACGCCAACACCAGTACGTCGCTTTGCAGGCCTTGTCGACCCAGACCTCGCGCCTGCTCGAATTGCGCCGGGTCAGCCACGCTTTGGCACGGCAGTTGCAAGAGAGCGATTGGTACGAGCAGAAGCTGCTGCAGTACCAGGCCGAGCTCGAAGCCAGCAACGCCGATCTGACTGCGCTGACCCGCACCGATCCGCTGACCGGCCTGCCGAACCGGCGCGCGTTCGCGCTGGCGCTGGAACAGGCGCTGGCGCGGCAACAGGCGCCAGCGGCGTTGCATGTCGCCGTGCTCGACATCGATCACTTTAAGACCATCAACGATATCCACGGCCACCCCGAAGGCGACCGTGTCCTGCTCGCTGTCGCCGAGGCCTTGCGCCTGTACGCGGCCGCGCCGGGCGGGGTGGCGCGCTACGGCGGCGAGGAGTTCCTGATGATGTTCGAGTGCGGTCAGGCGCAAGCGCAGCTGCAATGCGAATACGTGCGCGAGGCGGTCGCGAATCTGCCCGTCGGGTTGCCGCTGACCATCAGCATCGGCCTGGCCACGCACCGCGCCGGCGAGGACACGGCGGCCACGTTCGCGCGCGCCGACCAGGCCTTGTACGCGGCCAAGCGCAGCGGGCGCAATCGCGTGGCGGTGGCGGAAGGCGATTGAGCGCGTTGCCGCCAACCGGCAGCAGCACGGCTAACGGTAGGCCTGTTCGCGTTCGGCCTGCAGGCGCTGGCGCAGGTACTCGTCGCGGCTGAGCCCGGCGGGGATGCGCTGCATCGCCAGGACTTCGGCGACCACGTCGCGTTCGCGTTGCTTGTAGTCCCGGAAACGTGGGTCTCGCTGTTGCTGGTCTTGCCACTGCGCATTGCGGCGTGCGGCATCGGCGCGGTAACGCTGGGCGAGCACTTCGACCTGCGCGGCCTGTTCGGCGGGATCGGCGACCGTGGCCTGGATCAGCCCGACGCGCAGCAGCATGGTTTCGCCGGCGGAGAGTTCGCCGGCGTTTTCATAGGCATCGATCTTGCGCTCCAATACTTGCGCGCGCTGGCTGCGTGCGACCGGCCCCAGGTTGCGCGCATCGCGGAAGAAGCGCTGCGCATCGCGCTGGAACTGCTGGCGCTGGCGGTAGTCGCGGGCCTGCGGTGTCGCCAGCAGGGCCTGCATCTGCGACGGCGCGCCCGTGCCCGTGCCCTGAGCGTTGCTGGCCGCTACCGTATCGGCTTTCGCCTTGGACAGCGGCAGCCAGCCGCCGCCAACCGCCGCGGCGATGGCCGCGACGGTCAGGGCGAGCACCCATAAGAGGGTCGTGCGCATCGGTGCCTGCTTCTATCAGGTGTGAGCCGGTCAGGCCAGCAACTGGTCGACCAGCCAGTACAGCAGGTTGAACGGCTTGGCCTTGTCGCGGCTGTCGTTCTGCTCGGAAGCGTCGCGCACCTTGCCGCTGCCGTCGAGCACGCTGTCGATGAAGTGCTTCAGCTCCAGGCTTTGCTCCTGCACGTCGCCGTTCTTGAAATCGACGATGGTCGTGCAATGGCTTTCGTTCAAGGCGCGGTATTGCGGGAAGTAACCGCCGAAGTTGTCCAGGCCGTTGAGGCGGTCCGACAGGCGTTGGGTGTCGGAAGCCCATTTCGCGTGGATCAGGGTTTCTTTCGCGGCCTGGTTCGGCGCCGATTGGATGTCGGCGTGGAAGCGCTCGTAGGAGTACGACGAGTAATTCAGGTCCTGCCAGAAGTGGGTCGCGCCGAGCCGGTCGCTGCCGTGCTTGTTGGCGAGTGCGGGGTAGATCGAACCGAGTTCGTCGAGGTCGAGCTGCGGCAGGCCGCTGGCGAGATAGGCCAGCGGGCCGTTCGGCGCGTCCAGGCCCCAAGCGCCGCGGATATGCGCCATCAACGGCTGCGAGGGGTATTGGGCCGGGTTGCCGTTGCGCGGGGTCGGGAAGATCGGGCCGGAGTCGTCGATCAGAAAGGCGCGACTCGGCGACAGATCGCGGCGCAGCGGGTCGTAGTTGATCAGGCTGCCGGCGCCGCCGGCGCTGCAGCCGGTGCTGAGCATCTGCCCGGGCCGCGGCAGGTTGTCCTTCAGCCAGGCGGTCAGCGCGCGCGAATTGCGCAGGCCGTTGTGGTGCCAGACCAGCGGTTGCGCTTGCCCGGTCGGGTCGTCGTAGACCGCGACCTTGTCGCCGCCGTAGAGGTCGCCGGTGCAATAGGGCACGTAGACCATGTTCCAGCCCTGGGTCTTGACCCCGTCGAACGGGCTGACCCGGGTCACGAACGGACTGACCAGGCTCGCGCCGGGATTGAGCAGCTTCATGTAGTCGTCGGGCACGCCGTTGGGATTGCGCGCGCCGCGCACGCCGCCCTGGCCCGAGCAACTCGCATAGTCCCAGCAGGCGCCGCCGCCTTCCATGTAGATGATGGTGTTGGTGGTGTCGGGCACGCGGTTGACGAAGATCTTGTACGGCGAACCGTTGCCGCAGACTGCGCCGGTCTCGGCGGGCAACTGCACCGTCTGCCACTGGTAGTAGGCGCCGGGGTCGAAGCCGTCGGCGCGTGCGGCGTCGCGACTGAGCAGCGGGTACTGCCCGCTGCGCTGCGCCGGCTGGACTTTGTTGTCGGCCTTGGGCGGCGAGAACAGGTTGCGGATGGTTTCGAAGAAACCGTAATCGCCTTGCTCGGCATGCGAGGGCAGGCTGGACAAGGCGACGGCGCCGCCCAGAAGGGCGACGGCCACGTGACGGCTCAGTGCCATGATCTCTCTCCTTGGATCGTCATGAAGGGAGGAGCGGGTCGCGTTACCGGCGCGCGCTAGGGCGTGCGCGAGGCCGGTTCCCCTCCGTACTGCCGCGTCTGGATATCGCCCGCCGTACGGCCGCGTCAATCGCGCCGGCGTGCGCCGGACCCGATCTGCGCAGATTGACCGCTAATGCGGCCGCGCCTGTCCGCTAATGCCCGGACCCCGATCACGGAATCGCCGAGTGCGGTCGGCGCCTTCGTGCGCTGCAACAAGCGGAGTCGATGCATCGCTGGTACGAGCCACCAGGAGCGTTCGTGCCTTCAAAGCCACCGTGCTGTTCCCCCTTTGCAAAGGGGGGCAGAGGGGATTTGCGCCAGATCGTGAGGCCCCGCCTGACCGGCGACCCTACAAACGCTACGACCAGGCGCAGCAACTCACTCTCCCGGCACGGCCCCCGCCGTCGCCGCGGCCGACGCCGCGCGCCGCGCCAGCACCGCTTCGCGATGGGCGATGTAGGCGTTGGACGCCAGGATGATCGCCGCGCCGGTCACCGTGTAGGCGTCCAGGCCTTCGCCGAACCAGAGCCAGCCAGCCAGCGCCACCAACGGCAGTTGCATGAAGCTGATCGGCGTCAGCGCCGAGACTTCGCCGAGTTTGAGCGCGTGCGTCCACAGCACTTGCCCGCCGGTGCCGAAGATGCCGGCGGCGATGATCCACCACCACACCGTGCCCTGCGGCCACTGCCAGACGAACAGTGCCGGGACCAACGACATCGGCACCCAGAACGCATAGGTGTAGAGGACGATGGTGTTGGCCGAGTCGATGCGCGAGAGCTGCTTGATCTGGATCGAGATCACCCCGCCGAGCACCGCGGCGAGCAGGGCGGCGAGGCTGTCGATGGAGAAATCCGCCGAGCCCGGCCGCACGATCACCAGCACGCCGATGAAACCGGCCAGCACCGCGAGCCAGCGCCGCGCGCGCACCTGTTCGTGCAGGAACAGCACCGCGGCGATGGTGACGAAGATCGGCGTCGAATAGGTCAGCGAAATCGCCTGCGCCAGCGGCAGGTGGCCGATGGCCCAGAAGCCGGCGAGCATCGAGCAGATGCCGATCAGGCAGCGCACGAAATACTTCGGCAACTGCCGGGTACGCAGTTCCGCGCGCTGCGCGCCGAGCAACAGCGGCAACACCGCGAGCAGGCCGAACAGGTTGCGAAAGAAGGCGATCTCGAAGGTATGCAGCGAGTGCGAAGCGAAACGGATCGCGATGGTCATCACGCCGAACGAGATCGTGCTGGCCAGCATCAGGCTGGCGGCCCGCATCGGATGCGCCGGCGCGGCGCTCACCACGTGGCGCCGATCAGGCGCGGTTCCGGTTCGATCGCGACGCCGTAGCGGGACTGCACCGAGGCGGCGATGCGGCGGGCCAGGTCGAGCAGTTGCACGCCGCTGGCCCGGCCATGGTTGACCAGGACCAGCGCATGCGCGGCCGACACGCCGGCGTCGCCGTCGCGATGGCCTTTCCAGCCGCAGCCGTCGATCAGCCAGGCCGCCGACAGCTTGCGCGTGTCGGCGTCGTTGCCGCGGAACGACGGCATCGACGGATGCTCGGCCAGCAAGGCTTCTGCTTGCGCGATCTGCACGATCGGGTTCTTGAAGAAGCTGCCGGCGTTGCCGAGCACGGCCGGGTCGGGCAGCTTGCGGCGGCGGATCGCGATTACCGCATCGGCGACCGCCTGCGGCGTCGGTGCATGCACGCCCATCGTCGCGAGCTCATCGCCGATGCCGGCGTAGTCGAGCCTGAGCGCGGGCACGCGCGACAGCGAAAACTCGACCGCGCTGATCAGGTAACGGTCCGGCGATTGCTTGAACAGGCTGTCGCGGTAGGCGAACCGGCATTGCGCGTTGTCGAAGCGCAACCAACGCCCGGTCGCCGGCTCGAAGGCTTCGACTGCGTGCACGAAGTCGCGCACCTCGACCCCGTAGGCGCCGATGTTCTGGATCGGCGAGG
Source organism: Lysobacter sp. 22409 (assembly GCF_052045105.1). NCBI lineage: Bacteria > Pseudomonadati > Pseudomonadota > Gammaproteobacteria > Lysobacterales > Lysobacteraceae > Lysobacter > Lysobacter sp. 22409. Next base: position 29,541 of record NZ_JBQEOE010000007.1, read on the forward strand.
CACCGACCGTGCCCGGGATCAGGGCCAGGTTTTCGGGGCCGGCGAAGCCTTGCGCCAGCATCTGCATGACGAAGCCGTGCCAGGGCACGCCGGCATCGGCGCGGACGATCGCGCGTTCGCCGTCGTCTTCGACGATGCGCACCTGGCGGCCGCTGAGTTCGAGCACCGCACCGCTCGGGTCGCCGGCGAACAGCAGATTGCTGCCGCCGCCGAGCACCAGGGCCAGGCCGTCGCTCAGTTCGGGGCGTTGCAGCGCCTCGGGCAGGGCCGCGGCCTCGTCGACGCTGACCAGCCACGGCGCGCGCGCGGCGACACCGAAGCTGTTGCGGTCTTTCAGGGATGCATCGCGCAGCACGCGCACGCTCGGGTTCATGCGCTCATGCCTGCGAACCATGCCTGCGAATCATGCTTGCGATAGGGAATCGGGTGGATGACGGTGGGCTCAGATCGTCGGCGGGACATTGCCGCGGCTGGGCGCTTCCTTGCGGCGACGGATCGCTTCGACGCATTCGTGGACCAGGGCCGGCCCGCGATACACCAGGCCCGAATAGCACTGCACCAGGCTCGCGCCCGCGGCCATCTTGGTGACCGCGTCGGCACCGGACAGGATGCCGCCGACGCCGATCATCGAAATGTTTTCCGGCAGGCGCGTGCGCATCTTGCGCAGCACCGTGGTCGATTGGCTCATCAGCGGGCGCCCGGACAGGCCGCCGACTTCCTTCGCATGCGGGCTGTCTTCGACGCCGTCGCGCGCGATGGTGGTGTTGGTGGCGATGACGCCGTCGACCTGCAGCTCGCCGAGCACGCGGCCGGCGGCCTCGATGTCGTCGTCGGACAGGTCGGGCGCGATCTTGACCAGCATCGGCACGCGCCGGCCTTCGCGCGCGGCGAACTTCTCCTGCGCCTCGCGCAGGCTGCCGACCAGGCGGCGCAGCGACTGCTCCTCCTGCAGTTCGCGCAGGCCGGCGGTGTTCGGCGAGGAGATGTTGACGGTGATGTAGTCGGCCAGCGGATACACGCGTTCGAGGCAGTAGAGGTAATCGCTCTCCGCGTTCTCGTTCGGGGTGTCCTTGTTCTTGCCGATGTTGATGCCGAGCAGGCCGCGCTTGCGCCGCGCCTTGGCGACGTTGCGCACCAGCGCGTCGACGCCGTCGTTGTTGAAGCCCAGGCGATTGATCACGGCCTGCTGTTCGGGCAGGCGGAACATGCGCGGACGCGGGTTGCCGGCCTGCGGCTTGGGCGTGACGGTGCCGATCTCGATGAAGCCGAAACCCAGCGAGAGCAGGGCGTCGACGTGGGCGCCGTTCTTGTCCAGGCCGGCGGCCAGGCCGACCGGATTGGGGAAGCTGAGGCCGAAGACCTTGGTCGGCAGCGGCTTGGGCGGCCGCGCCATGAGTGGATTGAGGCCGCTGCGATAAGCGGTTTCCAGCGCCGTCAGGCCTAGGCCGTGCGCTCGTTCGGCATCCAGTCCGAAGAGAAAGGGTCGGGCAAGGCTGTACACGAGGTCGTCGGGGGCGCTCGGGGACGGGGACGCCGATTATCGCCCAAGCGGGTGGCTCGGGGCGAGCACGGCGTGTGGCGGTTGGCGGCGGGCGGGCTGGGCCGCATGCCGGCGGGCGGGCTGGGCCGCATGCCGGCGGGATGGCGCGGCGGTTGCGCGATGCGCCCGGGGACGCATCGCGCAGGCGGTGTCAGTGCTGGCCGCTCAGGGCCACGATCGTGGCCAGGCCGCCGAAGAACAGCACGATCACGATGAGGCTGAGCAGGGCGATGATCACCGAGCCCCAGCCCAGGATCAGGCCGCCGATGGCCAGGCCGTTGCCGTCGTAGCGGTCCGGTTCGCGGCGGATCTGGCCGCGCGCCATGTGGCCGGTGATGATGGCGCCGAGGCTGCCGACCAGGGGCAGCAGGGTCCAGCCGAGGATGCCGGCGATCAGGCTGATGATGGCCAGGACATTGGTCTGGCGGACAGGCATTTGCATGGGGGACGTTCCCTCGTGATGTGAATATCGTCACAGCATACGACGGGCTCGCCGCGCCGGCATGCTCGCCGCGGGTTATCGCGACGACGCAAAGACGAAGCGGTCCGCAAAGCGCGTTCGCGGTCCGCGTTCGATCATGGCCGGTACCGGGCGCGTGCCGATGCCCGCGATAGATCAATCCGGCGGATAGCTCATCGCGCAGCCGCTGGCGGTCTCGCAGTCCCACATGGCTTCCAGGCAGGGCTGGGTGTCGCCGGGGCTGTTGCTTCGGCAGGCGTAATAGCCGGCCAGGCAGTGCTCGCATTGCGGCGCGGCGTAGGCGGTCAGGGCGGCGGCGAAGCCGAATACGCCGAAGGCCAGTGCGCTTAAGCGGATGCTGCGGTTCCGTGTGTCCACAAGACGTCCTTCACCGTCGCCAGTCCATCTGGCGAGCCCATGCTAGGGGCGGCGGCGCGGCGATTACGCCGAATGCGTCGCGGTCTGCGATCGCCGGTGTGACGGACTTTTGCGCTTGCGATCACAAAACGGTGTGGTTGCCGGGGACTGCGTTGCGCTAGCCCGGGCTGCTGGAATCGATGGGCTCGACCAACACTTCGGCCGGCCTGAGGCAAAACCGCGGAGAGTTCTCGCCGAACCACAGGTAACCGTAAGCGTCGATGCGCAAAACCGGCAGTGACTGGCCTTCGAAGCGGCGCAGCTCCGCGACCTCTGGCTCGGGCAGGTCGTGGATCAACCAGTCGGGCAAACAGGGAATGCATACCCGCGTGCCTGCACCGATGGGCTGGCCCGCGGCATCCGTTGCCGCCAGGGGATACCCCGGCGGCAACGGACCTGGCGTTCGATCGGAGAACGGCATCGCCGCCCGCGCTTACAGATCGAACTTGATGCCCTGCGCCAGCGGCAATGCGTCGGAGTAGTTGATCGTGTTGGTCTGGCGGCGCATGTAGGCGCGCCATGCGTCCGAACCCGACTCGCGACCGCCGCCGGTTTCCTTCTCGCCGCCGAACGCGCCGCCGATCTCGGCGCCGGAGGTGCCGATGTTGACGTTGGCGATGCCGCAATCGGAACCCGCGGCCGACAGGAAAGCTTCGGCGGCCTTGAGGTTGGCGGTGAAGATCGACGACGACAGGCCCTGCGGCACGTCGTTCTGCAGGGCGATGGCTTCGTCCAGGGTCTTGAACTTCATCACGTACAGGATCGGCGCGAAGGTTTCGGTCTGCACCACTTCGGCGTCGTTGCTCAGGCCGGTGATGATGGTCGGCAGGACGAAGTTGCCCTTGCGCTCGATCTGCGCGCCGCCGGTCTCGACCTTGCCGCCGCTGGCCTTGGCCTTCTCGACCGCATCCAGATAGGCCTGCACGGCATCGCGGCTGTTGAGCGGGCCCATCAGGTTGGCCGGGTCGGTCGGGTCGCCGATCTTCTTCTCGACCTGCTTGAACGCCGCGACCAGCTTGGCCAGCACGTCGTCATGGATCGACTCGTGCACGAACAAACGGCGGGTGGTGGTGCAACGCTGGCCGGCGGTGCCGACCGCGCCGAACGCGATCGCCGGGATCGCCAGCTTCAGGTCGGCCGAAGCGTCGACGATGATGGCGTTGTTGCCGCCGAGTTCCAGCAGCGAACGGCCCATGCGGCGCGCGACGCGCTCGCCGACCACGCGGCCGACCTTGGTCGAACCGGTGAAGCTGACCAGCGCGATGCGCTTGTCGTCGACGAAGTTCGAGGCCAGCTCGGTGCCGGCGTCGTTGAACAGGAAGAAGATGTCCGGGAAACCGCCGGCGCGCAGTGCTTCGTTGCAGATCTTCATCGAGGCGATCGCCGACAACGGGGTCTTCGGCGAGGGCTTCCAGATGGTGATGTCGCCGCAAATCGCCGCGATGAACGAGTTCCAGGCCCACACCGCGACCGGGAAGTTGAACGCCGAGATCACGCCGACCAGGCCGAGCGGATGCCACTGCTCGTACATGCGGTGACCCGGGCGCTCGGAGTGCATGGTCAGGCCGTACAGCTGGCGCGACAGGCCGACGGCGAAATCGCCGATGTCGATCATTTCCTGCACTTCGCCGTCGCCTTCCGGCTTGGACTTGCCCATTTCCAGCGCGACCAGCGAACCCAGCGCGTCCTTGTGCTTGCGCAGCGCGTCGGCGCACAGGCGGATCGCTTCGCCGCGGCGCGGGGCCGGGGTGGTGCGCCACACCGCGAAGGCGGCTTGGGCGCGTTCGACGATGGTGTCGTAATCGCTCTGCGAGGACGCCTGCACGCGCGCCAGCACTTCGCCGTCGGTGGGATTGATCGGCTCCAGCACGCCGGCGTCGGCGGTCTTCGACCATTCGCCATGACCGAGGTAGGTGCCGGACTCGTTGTCTTTGAGTCCCAGGGCGGCGAGAACGGGGTGGGTCATACCGAAAGCTCCAAGTGATGGTCGCGCCGTGGCGCGGCGAGACGGAAAGGGGACGCCCTCGCGGGCGCCGGCAGCGCGCATGAGCGGCGCTGCGTGGTTGGCGACCCCGACACGATTCGGACGTGTGACCTTCCCCTTAGGAGGGGGGCGCCGCGTCCAATCGAAGCGTGGGGTGCTCCGGCGAATTGTAGCCGGTGGGCCGCGGCGGTGCTCGGCAACGGCCGGTAACGGGCGCTTATGGCCGGTTATTGCATGTTGATTGCCCGTCATGGCCGGGCATGGCTAGGCCGATCACGGCCGCGCGGCGGGCCGCGCCGGCCGCTGTCGATCCGGCGGTCGGCTTGCTTACTGGACCGTGCAGCTCAGGGTTACGGTCGCCTGATTGTTCGGTGCCGTCGCCGCCAAGGTTGCCAGCGCCACCCCTGCATCCAGTTGTGCGATGGTCAGGGTGGGTGCGGGGCAACCCGCGCCCGAGCAAGCTGCCGGGCCTGGGCAGGTCAGCTCGCTACGGCCGGCGATCGGATCGCGCAATACCGCGCCGGTCACCGCGTCCGGGCCGTTGTTGGTCACCACAATGGTGTAGGTGGTGATGGCGCCTTGAATCAAGGTGTCGTTGGCCTGGTCGACGTCGCCGTTCACGCCCGGGGTGTTGGTCTTGGTGATGGACAAGTCCGCGAGCGGTGCGCGGGTGTTGGCGAAGGTGCAGGTCAGGTCGTCGCCGGCTACCGGAGTGAGATTGAAACTGGTGCCGCTGCCGCTGGGCGTCTGTCCGCCCGAAAAGGCGTTGCTGCAGTTCCAGGCCGTGGTGTAGTTCGCCAGATTGGCGCCGGCCGCCGCCGTTTCCGACAGCGTATAGGCCGAGCCGATCGTGGCCGGGTCCACCGTCACGGTGCCGGTGGCGGTGCTGCCGCTGCCGGTGGTCGTCACCGGCGCCGGCGCGCCCGGGCCGGCCACGCTCAGTGCGAACTGATCGGCGGCAACGAAGCGTCCGAGCGGCAAGGACTTCTGCAGGCGAATCACCGGTCGCTGGATATTGGTGTAGGTACAGGTGGTCGCCGTGGTGCTGGTCGAGATCGTCAGCGAGCGTCCGGTCGCGCCCGACGCGAGCGTGGAGCCGCCGGCGCAGGCGACCGTCGTGAGGTAGTTCGCCTGGCTGCCGTTGGAAAAGGCTTCCGCCGGAAGCACGACGCTGTCGCCGGCATACACGGTGACCGCCGCGCCGGTATCGGTCTCGTTCGGTGTGTTCGCAGTGGAGGCGAGCGTCGGGTTGTTGGTGCCGCCCGTCGTCGTCACCGTAATCGCATTGTTGACTGTGGCGTTCTGCCAGGTCTTGGCCAGATTGATCTGCTGCGCGATGCGGGTATTGGTGAACGCGCAGCCGACGCCCGAGTCGGTCGGCATGGTGAAGCTGCCGCTAGCGCCGGTGCCGCTCGCCACCAGCGTGTTGTTCGAGATGCGCCGGCATTCCCAGGTGATGGTGTAGTTCGCCGCGCTGCCGGTGGTGAAGGTTTCGCTGAGGGTGACCGTTTGGCTCGGCAAGCCGTTCGCGGTCGCCGCGGTCGTCGTGGCCGGCGGCGTCGAGGTGCCGGCGGTAGGATTTTCTGCGCCCGCTCCTGCGAGAGTCAGGCTGACGGTATCGCCGCTCTTGCCGTTGACCCAGGTCTTGCCCAGGGTGATCGGCAGGTTGGGCACATTGGCCGAGCCGAAGCCGACGCCCAGGTTGTCCGTCACCAGACCGACCGCCGTCAATACCAGACGGTCGAAGGTGGTGTTATGGGTATCGATGAAAACCAGCGTGTCGGGATAGTTGCCGCCGGTCGCCGACGGAAACGACGACAGCGTGTAGGTCGCGGTGGATGCGTTCCAGGTGTAGTTCGTCGGCGTGCCGGTGGGCGGATACGGGTCGACGACCGTCACTGTCCAGGTGCTGGTGTTGATCGGAACGCCTTGGTAGTAAGCGTCGAAGTTATAAGTGAACGGCCCGCTGACGCCGGTATCGCCGGAGCCCGGGTCGAACAAGGAGATGATGGTGTTGTCGGGCGAGGTGACGCTGCCGTTGAATTTGAAGTCGACGACGGTCGTGGAAACTGCCGCGGGCGGAGCATCGTCCGGTGCGCGCGGAAATTCGCCCTCGAAGCCGAAGTGAAAGATTCCGGTCACGCCACCGACGGAGTTGGCGTAAGCGTCGGAGTAAGCGGGGGCGCCGAAGCCGCTCGCGGTAATGGTGGTTTGATGATTCTCGGTGAATCCATAGACCTGCCCGGCGCCGGTGCGGGTCATATCGACCGTGCCGGTAATAGAGCTTCCACCGGGCGCCCACAGCCAGGTTCGCGTGGCGGTCTGGCCGCTGTTCAAAATGCCCGGATTACCGCCCGACAAGGTGACCCAGTTGGTTTGCGCGAAAGCACCGCCGGCGAATCCGAATGCCGACATCGCCGCAAACAGGCAGAGGAAGGCGCGTCTCGAAAATCGTATGCCCGGCCTGCGCCGGCTCACAGAAAGAAGGGCTGCGCCTGGCGGCAGCAGGGCACTGGATGACCTCGGCATGGAACATTCCCCCTGAGAACGGCTGTAGCAACTCGATGCCAGCGGTTCGTCGGTTGTTCCGACAGAGCGCAAGCATAGGGCCGCATGTTCCGTCGTACGTAGAGAAATACGCCAAATTCAGGGCAATCACACTTATTTTTTGTTCATGGCCGCTGGCCGAAGACGGCGCTGTTCGACGTTATGTGCGCGATGCCGGCAGGTAAGTGGCCGGGGCGGATCGAACCGTACAAAGATGGCGAGTGTTCGATGTGTCGTTCGTGCCGGCCGAGCAGACGTGACGCATTGGTGCCGGCAGCGTGTTTGCCGCCGTCGGGCCGTTGCCCGACCGGGTGAAGTCCGAGTCGAATGCGATGAGCGGAGCCATCGGGACTTGGAAGCGCGCGCTTGCTTGCTGTCTCGCCCAGCCCTTAGGTTGGCGACCCCGACACGATTCGAACGTGTGACCTTCCCCTTAGGAGGGGGATGCTCTATCCAGCTGAGCTACGGGGCCGTTGCGATTTCACGGTGTAGCCGGCTGCTCTACGACCGCGCTGCGCCTGAGTGCAGCGAGCCGGAGGATTGTACCCGGGGCGACAGCGGCCCGGCCACGACCGTGTCCGGCGGCTGGGCCGGGACGCCGCATAGCCGTGCTTGCGCGCTGCGCTACAACGCTCGCGGCCGGGTTCGTCGCAGGCGGCTGGTCCCGCGGGAGCCCGGCCACGGCGCGCCCGATCGCGCGTAGCGGCGCGTCCGAGTCGGCAAGCTCGGCTGCAACGTGCCGCGGCCGGCATCGTGAAGCCGAGTCCGGGGTTGTCGGACCAGCGGTACGGAAAATCCGGGTCATCTGGATTAATGTGTCGCTTGGCACAGTTTTTATTGTGACGAGCTGTCCGCAAACGGGCTCGTTCCGCGTTAACTGTTTCCAACGAAGCGCCTCAGGGAGGGGCGCTTGTGTTCCGGGTACCGGTTTCGACCGGACGCTCGTCGGGCCTTGGGGTAGGCCGCGAGCGCAAAGGCCCAGGACTTTTTGCAGGGGAGCACTCGCGTTCGTGGCGCACAGGCCGTGCGCGCGATCGCGTGTGCGAGGGTTTCGTGCAACCGCGATGCGGTTCGCCTAGGGGGCGAGATGATGCTTATGAAGACGTTGCGATTCCGTGCGGGCGCGACCACGCGCCTGTGTCTCGATCCGGCCCTGCGCGCGGCTCGCGGCGCCATGGCCCGGCTGAGCGGCCTGCTGTTGCTGGCGGGGCTCGGCATTACCGGTACGGCGCAAGCGCAAAGTTGCGGTGTCGGCGAAACGCCGGCGGCGTTCGGTTTCACCGGCGGCGAGCAGACCCTCACCGTGCCGGCCGGCGTGCATTCGCTGACCGTCTACCTCAGCGGCGCCCAGGGCGGCGCCGGTCGCAGCGGCGCCGGCACCATCGGCGGCAGCCCGAACTCACCCGGTGGCACCGGCGGCCTGGGGGGGCGGGTGCGCGGCACCCTGGCGGTCACGCCCGGCGCGACCTTGTCGATCTGGGTCGGCGGGCAGGGCTCGCAGGCGGTCAATCCCGGCGGCATCGGCGAGGGCGTCGACGGCATCGGCGGCGGCGCCACCGACCTGCGCGTCGGCGGCAACGGCATCGGCAACCGCGTCGGCATCGCCGGCGGCGGCGGTGGCGGCGGTAACGCCGGCTGGAGCACCGCGAACGTCATCGCCGGCGGTGCCGGCGGTGTCGGCGGCGGCGGCACGGGCGGCGCAGGCGCGGACGTGCCGGGCGGCCCCGGCCCCTACGGCGGCGGTGGCGGAGCGGTCGGCACCGGCGGTGCGGGCGGCGGTGGCTGCGGCAGCTTTCCGGCCACTGCCGGCAACGCGGCCAACGGCAACGGCGGCGACGCCTTCAATTTCTCCGGTTCCTTCATTGGTGCCGGTTTCGGCGGCGGCGGTGGCGGCGGCGCCACGGTCGGTGCCGGCGGCGGCGGTGCCGGCGTCGGCACCGTCACTTGCCAGCAGAACTGGAACGGCGGCGGTGGCGGCGGTGCGGGCGGCAGCTCGGGCGCGACCGGCCTGAGCGCCGTCACCATCAACAACGGCGTGCAAGCCGGCAACGGCGCGGCCTTGGTCTGCTTCGCCCCGACCCAGTTCGCGGTCGGCGGTTCGGCCAGCGGCCAGACCGGCCCGGTCACCCTGCAACTCGCCGCGACCAATCCGGTCAGCTCGCAGCAGGTCGTGGTGGCGCAGGCCGCCAGCAGCTTCGTGTTCCCCACGCGCCTGCCACAGGGCGCGAACTGGAACGTCAGCGTGCTCAGTAATCCCGCCGGCCAGCTGTGCAGCGTCGCGCCGTCCAGCGGTGCGGCGATCGCCGCCGACGTGACCAACCTCGTGCTGAGCTGCGTCACGGTGGCGGTGACGGTCAATCCGGCCACCTTGCCCAATGGCGCGCTCGCGACCGCGTATTCGCAGGCCCTCAGCGCCACCAGCGGCAACGGCGGCGTCGCTCCGTACACCTTCGCGGTCACCGCCGGCGCCTTGCCGCCGGGCCTGGCCCTGTCGAACGGCGGTGCGTTGTCGGGCACCCCGACCGCCGCGGGTTCGTTCAATTTCACCGTGCAGGCGACTTCGAGCAACGGTTTCAGCGGCACGCGCGCCTACACCCTGGCGATCGCGCAGGGCAGCCAGGCCATCACCGCCTTCGCCGCCAATCCGGCCTCGCCGGTGTACGCGCCGGGCGGCAACTTCACCGTCTCGGCCACCGGTGGCGCATCGGGTAACCCGGTCGTCTTCGCCAGCACCACGCCTGCGGTCTGTACCGTCGCCGGCAACACGGTGACGACGGTGGCGGCCGGCAACTGTGCGCTTACCGCCGATCAGGCCGGCAATGCCAACTACACGGCCGCGCCGCAGGCGACGCTTGCGGTGACCATCGGTCCTGCCAGCCAGGCCATCAGCGCGTTCGCGGCCAATCCGGCCGCACCGGTGTACTCGCCGGGCGGCAGCTTCACCGTGTCGGCGACCGGTGGCGCCTCGGGTAACCCGGTGGTGTTCGCCGGCACCACGCCGGCGGTCTGCACGGTCAGCGGCAACACGGTGACGATCGTCAGCGCGGGCAATTGCTCGCTGACCGCCGACCAGGCCGGCAACGCCAACTACAGCGCCGCGCCGCAGGCCTCGCTGGTCGTCGCGATCGGTGTCGCCACTCAATCGATCAGCAACTTCGCCGCCAATCCGGCCGCGCCGGTGTACGCGCCGGGCGGCAGCTTCACGGTCTCGGCGACGCCGGGCCTGTCGAGCAGCCCGGTGGTGTTCGGCAGCGTTACGCCGAGCGTGTGCACGGTCGCCGGCAGCACGGTGTCGATGCTGAGCGCGGGTACCTGTTCGCTCACCGCCGATCAGGCCGGCGACAGTAACTACAGCGCTTCGCCCCAGGTCAGCTTGAATGTGGCCATCGCCCTGGCGGCCCAGGCGATCACCGATTTCGCGGCCAACCCGGCGGCGCCGGTGTTCGCGGCCGGCGGCAGCTTCGCGGTCTCGGCCACACCGGGCGCCTCGACCAGTCCGGTAGTGTTTGCCAGCACCACGAGTTCGGTGTGTACGGTGAGCGGCAGCACCGTGACGATGTTGAGCGCGGGCACGTGTTCGCTGACGGCCGACCAGGCCGCCGACGGCAACTACAGCGCCGCACCGCAACTGACGCTGGACGTGACCATCGGCGCGGCCGCTCAGGCCATCACCGCTTTCAGCGCGAATCCGACAGCGCCGGTGTACACGCCGGGCGGCAGCTTCACGGTGTCGGCCAGCGGCGGAGCCTCGGGTAATCCGGTGGTGTTCGCCAGTACGTCGCCGGCGATCTGCACCGTCAGCGGCAATACGGTCAGCACGCTGGGATCGGGCACGTGTTCGCTCACCGCCGACCAGGCCGGCAACGCCAACTACACCGCCGCGCCGCAAGTCGCCTTGCAAGTGATCATCGCCGGCGCCACGCCGAACCTGGCCTGGATCGGCGACCTCGCCAAGACCGTCGGCGAGGCAGCCTTCGATCTGCCCGACCCGAGCAGCAACAGCAGTGGCGCCTTCAGCTTCAGCAGCGCCAATACGGCGGTGGCGACGGTCAGCGGACGTAGGGTGACGATCGTCGGTGCCGGCGTGGCGACCCTGGTCGCGACCCAGGCGGCCAGCGGCAGTTATCTGCAGGCCTCGATCGATGCCACCTTGACGGTGACCGGCCGACCCGACCCGACCCGCGATCCCAGCGTGGTCGGTGGCTTGCAAGCGCAAGTCGACGCCAGCGTGCGCTTCGCTTCGGCGCAGCAGTCCAACATCCACGACCGCCTGCGCCAGCAGCGCTTCGCCGGCGCCAACCGTTCCAGCAACGACATGGCCCTCAACCTGAGCAGCCGCTCGGGCGGGGCGATGTCGCTGACCGCCGGCCAGGTGATGTCGATCGATCCGGTGCGCCTGCCGGAAGGCTGGGGCCTGTGGACGGCCGGCAGCATCACCAACGGTCAGCGCGAACGCAACGCGCGCAGCGACGGTTTCGACTTCCAGAGCGACGGCCTCACCGTCGGTGCCGACTGGCGCATCGGCGAGCGCTTCCTGCTCGGCGTCGCCGGCGGTTTCGGCTGGAACGACACCGACCTGGACGACGGCCGCTCGAAGCTCGATGCCGAGCAGCGCGCGTTGTCGCTGTACGGCCTGTGGCGCCCGAGCGAACGCTGGTTCGTCGACGGCATCCTCGGTTGGGGCCGCCTGGATTTCGACATCCGCCGCTACAGTGCGACGGCCGGTGCCACCGCTTCGGCCGAGCGAGAAGGCGACCAGGTGTTCGGTTCGCTCACCGCCGGTTACGAACACGGCGGCGGCAACGGCATGATGCTGACCGGTTACGGCCGCCTCGACAGCAGCCGCACCAAGCTCGACGGCTATCGCGAGACCGGGCTGGGCATCTACGACCTGAGCTACGGCTCGCAGACCGTCGAGAACAGCGGTGCATCGCTGGGCGTAGAAGGCAGCCTGCCGATCGTGACCGCACGCGGCAACATCTTCCGTCCGTACTGGTTGCTCGAATACCGCGAGTCGATCGACAACCGCAGCGACGTCAACCTCAACTACGTGATCATGCCGGTCGCCAACGACTACGTGCTGGGCCTGCGCAGCTACGGCGACAACGCGTTGAGCTACGGCGCCGGCATGGACATGACCTTCTCCAGAGGTTGGAAGCTGTCGCTGCTGATGCGTCGCCAGCACGGCAGCGGCCAGGACCCGAGCACCAGCTTCGGCCTGCTGCTGTCGTTCTCGCCGGGCCTGCAGTCGGGCGCGGCGATGATGGCCCCGAGCGCGCAGGACGTAGCGATGGAGACGGAGGCGGCGGCCACGAAGACGCCGGAGACCGGGCGCTGAGTGGGCGCTGTTGAGTCGCGGTTAGCCGGCTGCAAAGCGCAACCGCGAAGTTGATTGAAACGATGCACTCAGAACGCTCCGGGCTCGCACCCGGAGCGTTCTGCTTTTCGGGTAACCGAAGTAATTTTCGCAAGCGTAGTCAGCCGAAGCTGCTGGGAAGCGGCTGCTTTATGGCGATGTCCGATTGCGTCCTGGCTCCGGACACCGGCTTGGTATTTCACCGCTTCGGCTGTCGCGGCTTGCGCCGCTCC
>NZ_JBQEOE010000007.1:42100-57210 GCF_052045105.1 Lysobacter sp. 22409
CGGCGCGAGCCGCGACCAATCGAAGTAATTTTCGCAAGCGTAGTCAGCCGAAGCTGCAGGGAAGCGGCTGCTTTACAGCGATGTCCGATTGCGTCCTGACTTCGGTTGCTGGCGTGGTATTGCACCGCTTCGGCTGTCGCGGCTTGCGCCGCTCCTACCCAAGAGCGTATCGCCGCCACCGGACTCATAACGACAACGCCCCGCTCGAAGCGGGGCGTTGTCGTATTTGCGACGGGGCCTGCGGAGGCTTACTCCACCGACAAGCCTTCGACCTTCTGCCAGCCGCGCGGCAACAGGCCGCCGCGGGTGGCGCGGGCGCCGAGGTAGGGTTCCAGGTCTTTCCAGGACAGGCTCATGGTGCGCGCGCCCGACTTGACGGTCAGGGTGCCGCCCGGGGCCACCACGGCGACCGCGATCACGCGTTCGGTGCCGAGCTTGGCCTTGGGGATGTCGATGATCTTGTTGCCCTTGCCCTTGTCGAGCTCAGGCAGCTCCGACACCGGGAAGGCGAGCAGATGGCCGACGTTGGTCACCGCGACCACGCGATCCTGCTCGACATCGCCGACCTGCGCCGGCTGCAGCACCTTCGCATTCGGGGTCAGCGACAGCATCGCCTTGCCCGCCTTGTTGCGGCCGGTCAGGTTCTCGAAGCGGGTCACGAAGCCATAGCCGTGACTGCTGGCGAGAACGAAGCGCTGATCGTTGTCGCCAGCCGCCAGGGTCTGGAACGACGCGCCCGGTGCCGGCGAGAAACGGCCGGTCAAGGGTTCGCCGTTGCCGCGCGCCGAGGGCAGGCCGTGGATCAGGGTCGAGTAGGAACGGCCGGTCGAATCCAGGAACGCCACCTGCTGGGTGCTGCGTCCGCGCGCCGCGCCGAGCAGGCCGTCGCCGTCGCGATAGCTGAGCGTGGCGGCGTCGATCTCGTGGCCCTTGGCCGCGCGCACCCAGCCCTTTTCGCTGATGACCACGGTCATCGGCTCGCTGGCGACCAGCTCGGTTTCCGACAAGGCCTGGGCGGCGTTGCGCGAGACCAGCGGCGAACGGCGCGCGTCGCCGAACTTCTTGGCGTCGGCCAGCAACTCGTCCTTGATCAGCTTCTTGAGCTTGGCCTTGCTGCCGAGGGTGGCGATCAGCTGTTCGCGCTCGGCAGCCAGTTCGTCCTGCTCGCCGCGGATCTTCATTTCTTCCAGGCGCGCGAGTTGGCGCAGCCGGGTTTCCATGATGTAGTCGGTCTGCTCTTCGCTGAGGTCGAAACGCTTCATCAGCACCGGACGCGGTTCGTCCTCGCTGCGGATGATGCGGATCACTTCGTCGAGATTGAGGAACGCGACCAGCAAGCCTTCCAACAAGTGCAGGCGGCGCTCGACCTTTTCCAGGCGGTGGGTCAGGCGGCGGGTGACGGTGTCGGTGCGGAAGCTCAGCCACTCGCTCAGGAAGGCCTTGAGCCCCTTGACCTGCGGCCGGCCGTCCAGGCCGATCACGTTCATGTTGATCCGGTAGCTCTTCTCCATGTCCGTGGTCGCGAACAGGTGGCCCATGAGCTGTTCGACGTCGACACGGTTGGAGCGCGGCACCAGCACGATGCGGGTCGGGTTGGCGTGGTCGGACTCGTCGCGGATGTCTTCCAGCCAGGGCAGCTTCTTGGCCCGCATCTGGGTCGCGATCTGTTCGATGACCTTGCCCGGCGAGGCCTGGTAGGGCAGCGCGGTGACGACGATGTTCGGGCCGTCCTTCTCGAAGATGGCGCGCGCGCGCACGCTGCCCAGACCGGTCTCGTACATCGCCAGCAGGTCGCTGCGCGAGGTGATGATCTCGGCCGGGGTCGGATAGTCCGGGCCCAGCACGTGCTCGCACAGGTCGCGGGTGGTGGCGTCGGGGTCGTCGAGCAGGCGCACGCAGGCGCTGACAATCTCGTTGAGGTTGTGCGGCGGCACGTCGGTGGCCATGCCGACCGCGATGCCGGTGGTGCCGTTGAGCAGCAGGTGCGGCAGGCGCGCCGGCATCCAGGTCGGTTCTTCCAGGGTGCCGTCGAAGTTCGGGGTCCAGTCGACCGTGCCCTGGCCGAGCTCGCCGAGCAGCACTTCGGCGATCGGGGTCAGCTTGGATTCGGTATAGCGCATCGCCGCGAACGACTTGGGATCGTCGCTGGAACCGAAGTTGCCCTGGCCCTCGACCAGCGGATAGCGGTACGAGAACGGCTGCGCCATCAGCACCATCGCCTCGTAACAGGCGCTGTCGCCGTGCGGGTGGTACTTACCGATCACGTCGCCGACGGTGCGCGCGGATTTCTTCGGCTTGGCCCCGGCGTTGAGGCCGAGTTCGCTCATCGAGTAGATGATGCGGCGCTGGACCGGCTTGAGGCCGTCGCCCAGGAAGGGCAGGGCGCGGTCCAGGACCACGTACATCGAGTAGTCGAGGTAGGCGCGCTCGGCGTACTCGCGCAGGGGAATCTGTTCGAAGCCGTGGAAAACCGGACGTACGGGATCAGTCATGGAACCTTTGAGGCGGGGTAGGGCTGAGCCGGGATTCTAACCGGGGACGGCTGGGCGGATGTGGACGGGGTGTCGTGGACGGGGCGTGGACCGGCGCGGGCGTCGTGCGGCAGCCGTGCGGCAGCCGGTTCGGGCGCGAGGCGGTATTCTCGGCATCCGCGATCGCCCACGTTGAGACTGCCATGCCCTTGCGCGCACGCCTTCCCGCCTCGCTGATCCCTTGCCTGGCCTTGATCGGGGCGAGTGTGCTGCCGGTGGCGACGGCCCAGGCGCCGGGGCGCGAAGTGCCGGTGTATTCCTACCGGGTGGTCGCGCGCTATCCGCACGATGCCGGCGCGTTCACCCAGGGCTTGATCTTCAAGGACGGTTTCCTGTACGAGAGCACCGGCATGTACGGGCGCTCGTCGGTGCGCAAGGTCCGCCTGGCCGACGGCAAGGTGCTGGAGAAGACCGATCTGCCGGCCTCGGTGTTCGGCGAAGGCCTGACCGACCGCGGCCAGCAGTTGCTGGTGCTGACCTGGACCACGCAGACCGGCTACATCGTCAAGCTGCCGGGGCTCGCGGTGACCGGCAACTTCGCCTATCCGGGCGAGGGCTGGGGCCTGGCGCGCTCGGCCGACACGATCTACATGAGCGACGGCACCGCGCAGATCCGTTTGCTCGATCCGAAGTCGCTGCGCGAGCGCTCGCGCATCCGGGTGACCTTCAACGGCAAGCCGCTGCCGCAGCTCAACGAACTGGAATGGGTCGACGGCGAGCTGTTCGCCAACGTCTGGATGACCGACAGCATCGTCCGCATCGACCCGAACAGCGGCCGGGTCGTCGGTCGCATCGACTTGGGCGGCCTGCTCGCGCGCCACGGCACCCGCAGCCGCGGCGCCGACGTGCTCAACGGCATCGCTTACGACGGCGCGCGCAAGCGTCTGTTCGTGACCGGCAAGTTGTGGCCGGATCTGTTCGAGATCGAGCTGGTGCCGCCGGCGCCGCGCGCGGTCAAGCCGCGCTGAGCAAACGGCCCAGCCAAACCGCGCCGATCGAACCGCACAGATCAAGCCGCACGGAGCGGGATCTGGCCGCCTGTATCGCTGGAGCCTGCGTGCCCTTGCGGCGCCGCATTGTGCTGCGTGCGTCCAACCATCGCGATCGTGCGACGCGACCGTGCCGATAGGCACTGTCGTCGAACGCATCGATATGAAGCAGGCCGGCGATAACCGCGCCAGCTGACGAATTTGTCAGCCAAGCGACAGCTTGCTGTCCGTGGCCGCCGCCTAGAGTCGTCGCACGGTCTGCTTTCCTCCCCTCGCGGGCCGTCGCGGCGCGCTCCGGTGCGCCGCTCCATCGACCCGCCACGGATGCCGCCATGTCGCCCACGCCCGTCTCCACGCTTTCGCCCCGCGCCCGCAAGACCGTTTTCGCCGCCGCTGTATCGCTCGCGGTCGTCGCCGGAGGGCTGGCCTGGGGCGCTTTCGGCAGCCGCGGCGCGCCGCCGCCGGCGCCACCGCCGCCGGTTCCGGTGACGACGATGCGGGTCGAGCGCCGCGACGTGCCGCATTGGCAGGAAACCATCGGCACGGTGACCTCCCTGCAGAGCACGGTGCTGCGCCCGCAGGTCGATGGCGTGCTGACCCAGGTGCTGTTCCGCGAAGGCCAGCAGGTCAAGCGCGGGCAGTTGCTCGCGCGCATCGACGACCGCAGCATCGCCGCGAATCTCGACGGCGCCCAGGCCGCATTGGCGCGCGATGCGGCGCAACTGCGCGCGGCGAAATCCGACCTCGACCGGTTCCGCCAGTTGTCCGGCAGCCAGTTGATCGCCCGCCAGATGCTGGAACAGCAGGCCGCTTCGGTGCAGCAGTTGCAGGCCACCGCGCAGGCCAACCAGGCGGCGATCGACGCCACTCGCGTGCAACTGTCGCATACCCGAATCTTGTCGCCGATCGACGGCCGCGTCGGCCTGCGCCGCGTCGATCCGGGCAATGTGGTGCGCGCCGGCGACGACGACGGCCTGGTCACGGTGCAGCAGGTCGATCCGATCTCGGTGATGTTCACCCTGCCGCAGGACCAATTGCCGGGCCTGCGCCAAGCCCAGGCCGCCGGCGCGGTCGAGGTGCAGGCGCTCGACCGCGACGCCGGCGTGGTGCTGGCGCAAGGCGAGTTGAGCGTGATCGACAACCAGATCGACGACGCCACCGGCACCGTGCGCATCCGCGCGGTGTTCAAGAATTCGCAGGACCGCCTGTGGCCCGGGCAATTGGTCAGCGTGCGCGTGCGCACCGGCACCAGCGCGGCCGCGACCGTGGTCGCCAGCGAAGCGGTGCAGCGCGGCGCCGACGACCACTTCGTCTACCGCCTCGAGGCCGGCAACAAGGTCGCGCTGGTTCCGGTGCGGATCGAGTACCAGGACGACAAACTCGCCGTGGTCAGCGGACTGCAGGCCGGCGACGTGGTGGTGCGCGACGGCCAGTCGCGACTCAAACCCGGCATGACCGTGGCGCCGACCGCGCCGACCGCGCCGACCGTACGCGCCGCGCCGGGCAACGCCGTGGCGGCGCGCGTGGCGGGGGCGCCGTGAGCGGTCGCGTCTCGATTTCCGGCTGGTTCGTTCGCCATCCGGTCGCGACCACGCTGCTGACCGCAGCGGTGCTGTTGCTCGGCTTGTTCGCCTTGCCGCGGCTGCCGGTGGCGCCGTTGCCGCAGGCCGAGTTCCCGACCATCCGCATCGATGCTTCGCTGCCCGGCGCCAGTGCCGAGACCATGGCCTCGGCGGTGGCGACGCCGCTGGAGACGCAGCTGACCGCGGTGCCGGGCATCAGCGAGATGACCTCGACCAGCGCCCTGGGCAGCACCTCGATCACCTTGCAGTTCGTGCTCGACAAGAGCATCGACACCGCCGCCCAGGAAGTGCAGGCGGCGATCAACAACGTTTCCGGGCGCCTGCCGCGCGACATGCCGAGCCTGCCGCGCTGGACCAAGATCAACCCCGCCGACAGCCCGATCCTGATCCTGAGCATGCATTCGCCGCTGATGCCGCTGACCGAGCTCAGCGACCTCGCCGAGACCCGCTTCGCGCGCAGCCTGAGCCAGATCGACGGCGTGTCGGAAGTCTTCGTCGCCGGCCAGGTGCGGCCGGCGATGCGCATCCAGGCCGCGCCCGAGCGCCTGGCCGCGATCGGCCTGACCCTGGCCGACCTGCGCAACGTCGCCCAGAGCGCCAGCGTCAACCAGGCCAAGGGCGCGGTGATCGGCGCGCGGCGCATGTCGACCCTGGAAACCAACGACCAGTTGTTCAAGGCCGAGGACTACGAGCGCCTGGTCGTGACCTATCGCAACGGCGCGCCAGTGCGGCTGGGCGACGTCGCCCGCATCAGTTTCGGCGGCGAGAACGATTACGTACGCGCTTGGCCGAACGGCAAGGACGGGGTGATGCTGGTGGTGTTTCGCCAGCCCGGCGCCAACATCATCAAGACCACCGACGCGGTGCTCGAAGCGTTGCCGCGGTTGCGCGCCAATCTGCCGGCCAGCGTCGAGGTCGAGGTCTTCAACGACCGCACCCGCACCATTCGCGCCTCCCTGCACGACGTCGAGCTGACCCTGGTCCTGACCGTGCTGCTGGTGGTCGTGGTAATGGGCCTGTTCCTGCGCGAACTGTCCGCCACTCTGATCGTCGGCGCGGTGCTGGTGGTGGCCCTGGTGGCCACGTTCGCGGCGATGTACGCCCTGGGTTTCACTCTCAACAACCTCACCTTGGTGGCGCTGGTGATCGCCGTGGGTTTCGTGGTCGACGACGCCATCGTCGTGGTCGAGAACATCCATCGTCATCGCGAAGCCGGCATGCCGATGCTGCAGGCGGCGCTGCAGGGCGCCAGCGAGATCGGCTTCACCGTGGTGACCATCGGTGTGTCGCTGATCGCCGCCTTCATCCCCTTGTTGTTCATGGGCGGCGTGGTCGGGCGCCTGTTCGCCGAGTTCGCGCTGACCGTGACCGTGGCGATCGCGATTTCGATCGTGGCGTCGTTGACGCTCGCGCCGATGCTGGCCTCGCGCTTCATGCGCAAGTCCTCCGGCCATGCCGATGCCGCCGGCACCTGGTCGGGACGGTTGCTCGCCGGCTACGACCGCAGCCTGCAATGGGCGCTAGCCCATCAACGCCTGATGCTCGCCGGTTTCGGCCTGACCGTGGCGATCGCGGTCGCTTCCTATGCGCTGATCCCGAAGGGCTTCTTTCCGTCGCAGGACACCGCCTTCGTGTTCGCCACCACCGAAGCTGCGCAGGACATTTCCTACGAGGACATGGTCGCCAAGCACAAGCAACTGGCGCAGCTCGCCGCCGAAGACCCGGCCCTGCAGAGCTGGGGCCATTCGGTCGGCGCCACGGCAGGCAGTTCGACCATGTCCAACGGCCGGTTCTGGTTCGTGCTCAAGGACCGCGGCGATCGCGACGTGTCCGCCGACGAGTTCATCGACCGCATGCGCGGCAAGCTGTCGCAGGTGCCGGGCATCACGATCTTCATGCGCTCGGCGCAGGACATCAACATCGGCGCCGGGCCCTCGCGCACCCAATACCTGTACGCCCTGCGCGGCGCCGACAGCGCCGAACTGGGGCTGTGGGCCGATCGCCTGACCCAGCGCCTGGCGACATTGCCGGAGCTGCGCGACGTGTCCAACGACCAGAAGATCGGCGCCAGCATCGTGCGCCTGGCGATCGACCGCACCGCCGCGGCGCGTTTCGGCCTGAGCGCCCAGGACATCGACAATGCGCTGTACGACGCCTACGGCCAGCGCCAGATCAACGAGTTCCAGACCGAGACCAACCAATACCGGGTGATTCTCGAAATCGACCCGCGCATGCGCGGCAGCATCGACAGCCTGGCTTACTTCCATCTGCGTTCGGCCACCACCGGGCAGATGGTGCCGTTGTCGGCGGTGGCGCGGGTCGAGCCGCCCGGCAACGGGCCCTTGTCGATCAGCCACAACGGCCTGTCGCCGGCGGTCAACATCTCCTTCAACCTCGCCGCCGGCGTCGCCCTCGGCGATGCGGTCGCCGCACTCGACCGGGCCAAGGCCGAGATCGGCATGCCGAGCAGCGTCAGCGGCAATTTCCAGGGCTCGGCGCAGGCCTTCCAGGACTCGCTGGCGACCCAGCCGCTGCTGATCCTGGCCGCCTTGCTCGCGGTCTACATCATCCTCGGCGTGCTCTACGAGAGTTTCGTCCACCCGCTGACGATCCTGTCGACTCTGCCGTCGGCCGGCATCGGCGCGGTCTTGCTGCTGTGGGTGTGGCGCCTGGATTTCTCGATCATGGCCCTGATCGGCATCGTGTTGCTGATCGGCATCGTCAAGAAGAACGGCATTTTGCTGGTCGACTTCGCCCTGGACGCGCAACGCCGGCGCGGCCTGTCGCCGACTGCGGCGATCCACGAGGCCTGCCTGACCCGGTTCCGCCCGATCATGATGACCACCCTGGCGGCCTTGCTCGGCGCGATTCCGCTGATGATCGGCTTCGGCACAGGCGCGGAGTTGCGCCAGCCGCTCGGCGTGGCGGTGGTCGGCGGCCTGCTGATCAGCCAGGTCCTGACCCTGTACAGCACGCCGGTGATCTATCTGGCGCTGGACCGGCTGTTCCTGCGCCGTCGCCGCGAGGCGGCGCAGGCGGCCTCGCCCGGGCCGGTCGACCCGGCCCGCTCGGCCGACTCGGCCGCAGCGGCGACGGCCTGAGCGGCGGTACGATGTCGGCCCAGGTACTGCCCGCAAGCTCGGTGTCGCGATGAAGCTGCTGATCGTCGAAGACGAAATCAAGACCGCCGATTACCTGCGCGACGGCCTGGCCGAGCAGGGCTGGGCGGTCGATGTCGCCCGCGACGGCGTGTCCGGCCTGCACCTGGCGCGCGAACTCGACTACGACGTGATCGTGCTCGACGTGATGCTGCCCGGCATGGACGGCTTCGCGGTGCTGCGCGAACTGCGCACGCGCAAGCAGACGCCGGTGATCATGCTGACCGCGCGCGACCGCATCGACGACCGCGTGCATGGCCTCGGCGCCGGCGCCGACGATTACCTGGTCAAGCCGTTCTCTTTCATCGAGTTGTTGGCGCGCTTGCAAGCGCTGGTGCGGCGCGGCCGCCAGCAGGAGCCGACCGAGCTGCAGATCGGCGATCTGTCGATCAACCTGATCGCGCGCCGCGCCCATCGCGACGGCTGCCGCCTGGATCTGACCGGCAAGGAATTCGCCTTGCTGGCCTTGCTGGCGCAACGCCGCGGCCAGATCCTGTCGAAGACGGTGATCGCCGCACAGGTCTGGGACATCAATTTCGACAGCCACACCAACGTGGTCGAGGTCGCGATCAAGCGCCTGCGCACCAAGATCGACGGTCCCTTCCGCGACAAGCTGCTGCACACCGTGCGCGGCATGGGCTATGTGTTGGAGGCGCGCGAGGGCGAGCAGGGCGAAGTCCCGTCGCCGTCGGGGCGGGCCTCGGCATGAGGCCTTTCAGCGACATCTCCATCGCCCAACGCCTCGCGGCGATGTTCGCGCTCGCCGCGCTGTTGGTGTTCACCCTGGTCGGCGTCACCCTGTACCAGGTGCTGGAAAACCAGATCGTGCGTTACCAGCGCGCCGAGCTGGAGACCAAGCTGCGTTCGGTCGCCGGCAGCGTCGCCATGTGCGACACCCGCGAGCGTTGGTACAAGGTGCAGGACAAGGTCGAGAACCTGACCTCCAGCGATCGCAGCATCCGCATCTGGGCCTGGAGCGGCGATGCCGGTTTCCGCATCGGCAGCGGCGAGCCGGAAGTGGACGTGCCGCGCAAGGGCGACCATGGCATGGGCCGCCTGTGGCTGAACGGCCACTCGGCGCCGTACCGCACCCTCAACGAATTGATTCCCGCGCACGGCGAGCGGCCGGCGGTGCGGTTGTGGATCGGCATCGATTCCTGGCCTTACGTGTCGGCCTTGCGCTCGTTCGTGCTGGCGCTGGTGGTGCTCGGCGTGGTCGGCACCGCCGTGGTGGCCTTGCTCGGCCACTGGATCGCGCGGGTCGGCCTGCGGCCCTTGCAGCGTTTGTCGAGCCAGGCGCAGGCCTTGAGCCCGAGCAACCTCTCGCAACGCCTGCAGCCGGCGCAGTTGCCGCCCGAGCTCGGCCATCTGACCGGCGCCTTCAACGGCGCCCTCGACCGGCTCGAAGGCGCCTACACCCGCCTGGATGCGTTCAATGCCGACGTCGCCCACGAACTGCGCACGCCGCTGACCAATCTGATGGGCCAGACCCAGGTCGCGCTGTCGCGGCCGCGCGAAGCCGCCCAGCTCGAGGACGTGCTGCAGTCGAACCTGGAAGAGCTCGAACGCATGCGCTGCATCGTCAACGACATGCTGTTCCTGTCGCGTGCCGACCAGGGCGACATCGCCCTGGATCGGGTCTGCGTGGCGCTCGCCGACGAAGTCGCCAAGACCGGCGAGTTCCTCGAGTACCTGCTCGAAGAAGCCGGCATGCGTCTGCGCATCGACGGCACCGCCGATGCCTGGATCGACACCGCGCTGTTCCGCCGCGCCATGACCAACCTGCTGCACAACGCGGTGCAGCACGCGACCCCGGGCTCGGAGATCGTGGTCGAACTCGGCAACGGCGGCGAAGGCGCGCGCGTCGCGGTGCGCAACCAGGGCTCCTCGGTGGCCTCCGAGCACCTGGTGCGCATGTTCGATCGTTTCTATCGCGTCGACGCCGCGCGCGAACACCGCGGCGAACGCCATCACGGCCTGGGCCTGTCGATCGTCAAGGCCATCGCGGTCCTGCACGGCGGCGAAGTATTCGCGAGCAGCGAAGAGGGTGCGACGACGGTGGGCTTCAACCTCGCCACACCGGCGGCCTGCACCAGCGCTACAGGGTAGGAGCGGCGTCCTGCTGGATTTCCTTCGGTCATAAGCCGCGGCCACACAGTTTCAGATTGCCGTGAACCCATCGATGGGCGTCGCTCGCATCGCTGATTCTCTGCTAGCCGCCGATGTGTCGCAGCTGGCTGCGGTTTCGCGGTCGCGGCTCGCGCCNGCCGCGACCACGCGGTTTCAGATCGCCGCGAACGAACCATGGCCGTCGCTCGCGCGGTGGTTCTCTCGTGGCCTTTGCCGGGGGCGTCGTCGCCGTTGGTTTCGCGCTCGCGGCTCGCGCCGCTCCTACCCACGGGCGCGCCCGCGCGACTCAGCGGTGCAGGTCGCCCGCAGCTTCGGGTTGGTAGCGCAGGGCGAGCACGCGCAGGCGTGCGCTGCGGCCGCCGGGCAGGGGCCAGTCGATGCGGGCGCCCACGGCGAGGCCGAGCAGGGCGGTGCCGATCGGCGCCAGGATCGAGATGCGTTCGGCGCTGCCGTCGGCGTCGCGCGGATACACCAAGGTGACTTCGCGCTCTTCGCCGCTGCTCTCGTCGAGGAAGCGGATCACCGAATTCATGGTGATGATGTCGGCCGGCATCTGCGCCGGTTCGACGAGGTCGGCGCGGTCGAGTTCGCGGCGCAGGCCGCGGGTGTCGAGAGCGGCGGCGAGCGGCTGTTCCAGCAGGGCTTCGAGCCGGTCGCAGTCCAGGCGCGACAGGGTCAGCGGAGGAGGCAGTCCGGAGGGATGGGGCAGGTGGTTCGGGTTCATTCGTGGATCTCCAAAGCAAGAACGGGCGACGCACGATGCGCCGCCCGCGGTTCAGGATGTTCGCGGACCTTAGCCCGGCGGCGAGGGGGCATCAAGCCGCAGGCGCTGCCCTGCCGCGCCGCTGCGCGGTCCGAACGCGGCAGGAATCGGATGGAACCGGGCCTCGGTGATGGAGCGCAGCAAGCGGAGCGTTCAGCACCGTTCGCCGGCGCCGACGGCGGCGCGATTGCGTCGGCGCGCGCATGGCGCGGGCCTTGCGCTGCAGTCCTCGCGAGCGCAACGGCTCGGACGCGGCCTTCCCGACCTTGCCTTAAATGCCGGTTGAAATAAGTTGCGACAAAACCGTTGACAGCCGACCCGCCGCAACGCAACATACGCGCCCCGCAGTACTGAACGTGTTGCGGCAGGCCCAGGTGGCGGAATTGGTAGACGCACTAGTTTCAGGTACTAGCGGGTAAAACCGTGGAGGTTCGAGTCCTCTCCTGGGCACCACTACATCGATCATCGCAGTCGGCACCGATGCGGCGATCCAACAAAGAACCCCGCCCCGGCGGGGTTTTTTGTTGCCTGCGATTTTTGCCGGCGCAACCCCTCGCGGCGACCCGCCGGCCCCGGCCGGCGCGGTGCCGCCGCCCCCTTATTCATCCTGCCGCGGCCACCAGGCCTGACCGGTCCGGGCCAGGGCTGCCGTATTTGTCCACATGGATCGGCGGTCGCGACCGTTCCGGCCGGCCGATCGACGGTTTCGGGCGTATGCAGGGTCGGGACCGCCTCCGGCGGCCAAGGACGGCGCAGGGTGGCCGGATGGCGGTATTCGGTGTGCCGGCGACGGGGCGCCAGGATGTCGGCCCCTGCCAACCGGGCCGTCGTGGCCCCTGCGACCGGGCTCGGCGATAGTCTTATCCGGGGCCGGCCTTTGCCTGGCCCAGGCTCATCGGCTAGTCTTCGCCACGAAGCTCAAGCCGTGAAGGCTGTGGCGGCAAGGGGAAGCGTAGGGCCCCGGGGGCCGATTCGACGGTTTCGACCGCGAATCCAGGCGAGGGGAACGACGCGCCGGTCTGCAATACAGGAAATCGAGTTCACACTAAGGAGAGGTCTCATGAAAAAGCTTTGTCTGTCGATCGTGTTGCTGATGGCGTCCTCGAGCGCCTTCGCCAACGAGTTCATTCCGTACTACGGCAACAACCCGTTCTTGTTCTGCAAGATCGGCGTGCCGCAGGACTGCTGGAGGCCGGTCAACGCCGCCACCGGCGAGTACAAGGTCGTCAACCGCAAGTGCTTCAACCCCTATTCGGCCAACCTGTTCTCGCGCGTGTGCAAGCAGGCGTTCCCGAACGGCATGCCGGCCGGCGATCTGGGCGGCGAGCCGCCGGCTCCGACCACCGACACCAAGGGCGCCAGCTCCACCAGCCGCGACCCGGCCCGCATCGACAAGTAAGTCGGTCGCGACATCGGTTCGAACGCAGCGGCCCCGCCTTGGCGGGGCCGTTCGCTATGCGGATTCGCAAGCGAGCCGCAGGAGGCGCGGCGGTCGCGCTTCGCAAGCCCGCTCGGCCATCCCCGCGCTGTGCCGATTCGGCCGGTTTCATGCCCCGCCCGTGATTGAGCGCACGACCCCGAACGCAGGGGCTGGCATAGTCGCGCTCATGCAGCGAACGAGAGCGATATGAACGAGATGCTCATCCTGGTCGACGAGCAAGACCAGGCCATCGGCGTCGGCGAGAAGATGCAGGTGCACCGGCAAGGGCTGTTGCACCGCGCGTTCTCGGTGTTCGTGTTCGATGCCCGGGGGCGCTGGCTGCTGCAACGTCGCGCCGACGGCAAATACCACTCCGGCGGTTTGTGGAGCAACAGCTGCTGCGGCCATCCGCGCGAAGGCGAGGCCAC
Organism: Lysobacter sp. 22409; assembly: GCF_052045105.1. Lineage (NCBI taxonomy): Bacteria > Pseudomonadati > Pseudomonadota > Gammaproteobacteria > Lysobacterales > Lysobacteraceae > Lysobacter > Lysobacter sp. 22409. Next base: position 55,103 of record NZ_JBQEOE010000007.1, read on the forward strand.
CGATGCAGCGGCGCGGCGCCGCTTGCGCGAGGAGATGGGTTTCGAGTGCGAGCTCAGGCACGTGGCCCGCATCACCTATCGCCTCGACGTCTCAGACGGCCTGGTCGAACACGAATGCGACCACGTCTTCGTCGGCCGCTACGACGGCCAGCCGCTGCCCGATCCCGCGGAAGCTTCCGACTGGGCCTGGAAGCCGCTGCCGGAACTGTGGGATGCCCTGGCCGGACGGCCGCAGGAGTTCAGCCGCTGGCTGCGCCATATCGCCGACCAAACCGGGCGCGCCGAGTTCGAACGCTGGCAAAGCCTGGCGACGCGATAACGCCGCCGGCTTTGCGGTCCTGCTTGCTGCGGTCGAGCCTCAGCCGTAGCGATCGGCCAGCGCGTCGGTTGCGCTCACCAGTACGTCGACGATCGCCGGATCGGCCGCGCTGTGGCCGGCCAGTACCACGCGGAAATCGGCCTCGGGCCAGGCGCAGGCGAGGTCGTAGGCGCTCTTGACCGGGCAAATGATGTCGTAGCGCCCGTGCACGATGGTCGCGGGGATGTGGCGGATACGCTCGACCCCGCGCAGCAACTGGTCCGGTTCCAGGAACACCCGATTGCGGAAGTAGTGGGCCTCGGCGCGCGCGACGCTGATCGCGGCATGCGGCTCCTCGAAATTGCCGACCTCGTCGGGGTCGTGCACCAGGGTGGTGCTGCCGCCTTCCCAATAGCTCCAGGCCTGCGCCGCGGCCAGGCGCACCGCTTGGTCGTCGCTGTCGAGCCGGCGCCAATAAGCCTCGGTCAAGTCCTCGTGTTCGTCCGGCGGAATGTGGTCGAGATAGCGCGTCCACCGTTCCGGGAAGATCCAGCGCGCGCCGCCGTCGAGTTCGTTGAACCAGCGCAGCTCGCCGGTGCTGCCGAGGAAGATGCCGCGCAAGACCAGGCCGAGCGTGCGCTCGGGGTGGGTTTGCGCATAGGCCAGCGCCAGGGTCGAACCCCAGGAGCCGCCGAACACGACCCAGCGCTCGATGCCGAAATGCTCGCGGATCGCTTCGATGTCGGCGACCAGGTGCCAGGTGGTGTTGTCGCGCAGTTCGGCGTGCGGCGTGGAGCGGCCGGAGCCGCGCTGGTCGAACAGCACGATGCGATAGCGCTTGGGATCGAAGAAGCGGCGGTGGTACGGCGAGACGCCGGCGCCGGGGCCGCCGTGCAAGAAGATCACCGGCAAGCCGTCGGGGTTGCCGCATTCCTCGATGTGCAGTTCGTGCAGCTCGTCGACCGCGAGGCGATGAGTGCGGTAAGGCTCGATTTCCGGATACAGCTCGCGCACGGACGGTCTCCTGCAGGGAATCGTCCGAGCATAGCGCCAGGGTTCCGTGCGCGTCATCAGTCGCGAACCTCGCGTCGCAATTTTGACCGATCCGGCACGGTGTGGCGGTGGGTTGCGCAGCGACCTGCATCTCGGCGCGTGATCGGGGCGTTGTGTTCGCGGCTTCAAAGGGTAGGAGCGGCGTCCTACTGGATATCCTCCGGTTACAAACCGCAACTACGGAGTTTCAATCTCGCGTCGTCGACTGCTGGAGCGTGGGTAGGAGCGACGCAAGTCGCGACCACGCTCTCGCGGCCTCCGGCGTGTCTCTCAAGCAAGAGCAGAGCTTCCGCCCGCTACGCGGCCGGGTTACTTTCTTTTGCTAAGCCCAAAAGAAAAGTAACCAAAGAAAAGGGCTCTCCTTGCAAGGGCACAGGCCACGAGTGCGCAGCTGTCGCCGGGATTTTTCGATAGGACATCCTTGTCCTATCGAAAAACGCTGCACGTCCTGTGCGGCGCCCTCCGGGTCTCCACTTGACCGGTAAAGCGGCAAAGCAGATCAAAATCTCGGCAACGCGCAACGCGCAACGCGCAACGCGCAACGGTGATCGACCACTGTAGGAGCGGCGTGAGCCGCGACCACGAACCGTCGATGGCAGCGATATTTCGCAGCCGACGTCAAATCCCGTCCTGGGCCATGGTTTTGGCCTTGGCCTTGGCTGTTGCTGTGCGCCGATTCGCACTAGCGAAGGCTATAGAAGACCCGGAGGGCGGCCCGCATGGATGCGGGCCGTTTTTCATCGGGACAGGGATGTCC